>CAZUAM010000010.1:0-27739 GCA_964618095.1 uncultured Planctomycetaceae bacterium
GGGCACGGCCGACACGGCCGTGGCACACGGGTTCTAGCTCTCTGTCGGGTCGTTGAAAGAAGAAGGTGACACTCCGCTGCGGTGCGTCCCACCCCAACCAACTGCAAATCCAAGCGGGCCGAACAAGGAGCCTGACCGATGCAAATCCCTAATGTCTCCGCGGGGTATCCCGATCCGGCGGCGTTGTCGAAAGGGGGTGAAACCGTCGAGGCCGCTGGCAGCCGGCCGCCAAAAGCCGGCGAAATACACGCCTTCTCGGCCGGCGCAGGAACAACGGCCATGGCCGAGATCCTCTCCCGCTACGACGTCACGGACATCTCCCCGGCGGAATTCTCCCAGATGATCCAGAAGCTCTTCGAGGCCGGCACGCTCTCGGAGAAGGAGCTACAGCAATTGGCGGCCGTCCGGCTGGACCTGGACCTGGAAGGCGTGGAAGCCGACGAGTCGATCGATCTGCTGGAGTTCTACGCCCGGAAGGTCAAGAAAGCCCAGCGCCAGTTGAGCGATTCCGATGATCCGTCCGACCGTGAGCAACTCGGTCCCCTGCTGGGCCGCCTAGACTGGCTGCAAAAATTTGCCCTGATCCAATCCGCACCGGATGCGATTGGGCTGGATGCGGTGGCGTGAGGAAGAGCAGGTAGCGTGAGCGGAGAGTAGAGAGCGGGCAATCGCCTGTGCAGAAGACGCCCTTGACGTTTGGCTTCTCGCCCAATGCCACGCCAGCCCAACCGCTCGCCTCCCGCTACCCACCACTCACCACTCTCCACTCACCACTACCCACTCTTCACTGCCTCATACGTCCGGCCGGCCACGCGGTTGCGGTGGTTCTCCAGGGCGATCTGGGCCAATTTCCGGCCGCAGGGAGTGGGATACTCGCCGGTGATACAGGCCCGGCAGAGGTCTTCGGCGTCCAAACCGACGGCTGCGGCAACGGACTCGACCGGCAGGTAGCGGAGCGAATCGGCGCCCAGCCGGGCGGCCATCCGGGCCTGGACCTTATCACTCAGCGGTCCCTGCCCGAGGAACTCCGGTGCGAACAACTCGCCGACGGTCGACATGTCGATGCCGTAGAAGCAAGGCGAGACGATCGGCGGACAGCCCACCCGCACGTGCAGCTCGCGAGGTTGCCCCAGCCGGCGGATCCGCTCCAGCAGGACCTTCAAGGTCGTCCCGCGGACGATCGAGTCCTCCACCAGCAGTACCCGCTTGCCTTCCAGGAGTTCGCGTAGCGGGGTGTACTTGGTTTGGGCCTTGTTCTGGCGGTCCCTGCCGCCCTCGATGAACGTGCGGCCGCTGTAGCGGTTGCGGATCAGCCCCTCGACGCAGGGGACCTTCAGGGCGTAGGCCATGGCGTCGGCGGCCGCCTTGCCGGTGTCGGGTACCGGCACGACCACGGTATCCCGGTCGATGGGAACCGTCTCCAGCCGGGCCAGCCCCTCGCCCAGGGCCTTGCGCGCCAGGTACACGCTCCGCCCGTCCAGCGTGCTGGCCACGTTGGAAAAGTAGACCCACTCGAAGAAGCAGTGGGCACGGCGGGAAGTGGCGGCGAAGGAGCGAATCTGCAACTGCCCAGCGGAGATCACGGCGGCCTGCCCCGGCGGCAGCGACCGGATGCTCTCCGGCTCGAATCCCAGGTTCAACAGGGCCACGCTCTCGCTGGCCGCCGCAAACAGCGGTCCCTCCACGGCGTAGCTCAGCGGCTTGACTCCCAACGGGTCCCGGACGACCATCAGGTTGCCCAGGGCGTCGAGGAACACCAGGTTGTAGGCCCCGTCAAACTTTTCGGCAAACTGGCGGCAGACCTCCACCAGCGGCGGCTGGCGGTCGCCCTTCAGCGACCTGCACAACTGGTGCATGATGATCTCGGTATCGGTCTCCCGGGCGAGGTAGTTGTCGTCGTCGCCGAGCAGGTCGGTGCGGAGCTGATGGTAGTTGGCCAATTGGCCGTTGAAGGCAAAGCTGAACCACTTGTGCTTCTTGATGTGGTGGCGCTCGAAGGGCTGGGCGTAGCTACGCTCTTCCAGTCCGCAGGTGGCGTAGCGTACGTGACCGATGGCCGCCCGGCCGCTGTACCTCTTCATCAGGCTCTCGGCCTTGCCCCGGTGGCTTAAGCGGAAGACCTCGCTGACGCCGCCCACGTCCTTGTGGGTGTCGATCAACTGCTTCCGCTGGGGGCTGTAGGTGGTCATGCCGGCCGAGAGCTGACCGCGGTTCTGGATGTCCAAGAGCATCCGCGGCATCAGCCGCGACACTTCTCCGGGGCCCTGCCGGGGACACAGGGGGCTGGTGTCCCGGCCGGGTAAGTGATAGATGGCGGCTATGCCACATTCTTCACGCAGTTGGCTCATACACTCATTTTACGGCCCGGCAGGGATTCCCACAACTGGCCAAAACCGGGCCCCGGTGGCGGTCTGTTGTCGGTCTGAGCCGGCACCCGGAACCCTTGCAAGAGGCTTCATCCCGGTGCAAAATGAGCGCGCAGCCAAAGGGGGAGCGTTGCCCACCGGAAGGGAGTCTGGGCGGCCTGCCTCTTTTATGGATACTCCGGGAGCGCCGGAACCCCGTGGGGCGTCCGGCGCCAAGAACACTTACGATCGTCTTACTGCCTGTCCAAAAACCTCCTCCCCTCGCCCCGCTTGCGGGGAGAGGGGCCGGGGGGTGAGGGGTTTTCGGATAGGCTCTTAGCCGCGAGGTGAATCATGAAAGGTTGCACTGGGATGATTGCCGTGGCGGGTGCACTGGGGCTTGTTTTCGCTGCCGTAGGCGAAGAGCCGAAGGTGCCATCGGCAACGCACGTGGAAATCCGTTGTCCGCTGCCCGGCACCTCCGTCGTGCGTTCGGTCGTGAAGGACGGTTCCAGGGTCAAGAAGGGTGACGTGTTGCTCACCTTTGACGACTCGAAGATCCGGGCCGAAGTGGAGCGATTGAGAGTTGAGGCCAGCACCGCAGAAGCGGAAGCCGTCGCCGCCAAGGCGAGTCTACAACTGGCCGAGAGCCAAAGCGAGGAGGTTGGCGTGGCCGAGGCGGCCTTGAAGGTGGCCGAGCTGCGCCGCCGCTGCTGTTCGCCCCGGTTCGAGCTGGAACTGAAGTTGCTCGAGGTACAGATCGAGGTGGCCAAGAAATCGCTGGCCCTGTCAAAACGGCGCTACGAAAAGGTGTTCGCCCGTCAGCGCGCAACCGGTTCGGGCGACGTGGAAGCCGCCGAGCTGGAGATCGTCAAGACCCAGGCCGAGCTGGAGACGGCGATGACCAAGAGAGAATTGCTGAAGCTGATGCACGCGCTGAACGAAGCCGAGCTTGAGCTGGCACTGAAGCGGATGCAATTGGATCTTGCCAAGACGAAATGCACCGTGGCTGAGGAGCTGGAAACTGCAAAGGCCGCACTGAGGGCACGTGAGCAGACACGGCAACTGAGGCAGGCAAGACTCAAACGAGTCGCAGACCTGCTGGAACAATGCACGGTCCGTGCCCCGCAAGACGGGACGGTTCGGTATCTGAGAAGAGGGGGAATGAGCAAAGGCGCCTCCGTCCGGCAGGGCCAGCCACTGCTGATCTTCACTGGCGAGAACCATGCAGGCGAGGATCGGGAGTGACGTTTACGCTCCGCTGACAAAGTCGCCCGGTCCTGCCGGTTGGACGTCATGTGTCAAGCTCGGCGGCTGGTGGTCACCCAGCAGCGCGTTTGCGAGGCGGTCGCGCAGAGCCCCGCATTCCCCCCGAGGACGGGGCAAGCCGAAACAGACCTGGGTCAGGTCACTTTCGGCGTCGAGGCCGCCTTGAACGTATCCCCATAGTCAAGCTTGTGCCGTTGGGGTTGCCGATCCGGCGAGTGCCGGAGTCTGACCGGCTCCATACGATTGACAGGGACGCCGCCGCGCGGAATAATGACGCCGAGTGAGCAGAGATCCCCGTCTCCAGAGGTTTTTGCGGGAGAGCGCTTAATGAAAAGGCATCAGCCGTATCGATCGGGCTTCACGTTGATCGAGCTCCTGGTCGTGATCGCGATCATCGGGATCCTGATTGCCTTGCTCCTGCCGGCGGTGCAAGCGGCTCGCGAGGCGGCCAGGGGGTTGCAGTGCGGCAATAACCTGAAACAGATTGGCCTCGCCTGGCACAACCATGAAGATACCTACGGTTACTTTCCGGGCGGCGGTTGGGGTGCCACTTGGGTTGGCGATCCGGATCGGGGCTCAGGCCGCCGTCAGCCGGGCGGGTGGATCTATACGCAGCTTCCTTTCATCGAACAGACCCAACTGCACGACCTGGGACAAGGGGAGTCCGCAAGCGTGAAACGGCGCTTGGCGGCGGAGGTGATTGCCACTCCGCTGGCGTTTATGAACTGCCCTTCGCGGCGGGAGGCAATCGCTTACCCGATGAGCCCTACGCACAAGAACGCGAACCACACGGACCTCGCCACCCGCACCGATTACGCGGCCTGCGCGGGCGATGCCGACTGGAGCGAGCCGTATACCTGGGAGCCTAACACACTGGCGGAGGGTGATGCCCCCGACGCTCCCTGGGCCCATCACCCCCAATACAACGGTGTGTCTTACGAGCGCAGTGAGGTCAGCATTGCCGACGTGGCCGACGGGACGAGCAACACCTACATGGTCGGCGAGAAGTATCTCAACGCGGATCACTACGCCACCGGGGGAGATCCTTCTGACGACTGGAGCATGTACAGCGGGCACCAGGACGACAACTACCGCGTGACTCACCCCAGTTGGCCCCCGATGCGCGATACCCCGGGACTACTCAACCGATGCAGCTTCGGCAGCAACCACGTCAGCACCTGGCAGGTCGTGATGTGCGACGGCTCGGTGCGAATGATCTCCTTCTCCATCGACAAGGAGGTCCACCGGCGACTGGGGAACAGGAAAGACGGGCTGCCGGTTAAGGTGCCGTAGACGGTTGCCACGCGCAACATCTCTTAGTCCGCACCGCGGCACAGAGACCCCGCTCGAGGTTGACGTTCCTCAGGAAGTGCTCTCGCTGGTCGGGTCAAGAGACTTTCTTCAGCATTTCGTTGGCGCGGTCCAGGTCCTCCTCAAGCCGGAGTTTCGCCGGGGCAACCTGAAGCGGGGCGGGTGCCACTCCCGTCTCGCCGGTGAGACATAAGTGAGGGTGTCCGGGAATTCGAAGTTGTGGGAGGCGACTCCGACGACGGGTGGCCGGGGTCGAGCGCAGCGAGCCCCCGGAAACTCGGCCAACTGGGGGCTCACTGCGCTCGACCCCAGCTACCCCTCGCTCGAATTTGGAGGTACTGAAGTTGTGGGAGGCGACTCTGTCGGCGACTGGGACCGAAGATGCGCCCGGTCGGCGTCGGAGACGCCTCCCACAAGGGGTTTTTCACCGGTGGAATTCCCGGATGCCCTCAAGTACATTGGTAGGGTCAGCGGGCAAACGTCCATAACGCGAAGGAGTGGAGCCATGCGTGGAGTCTGGGTAGGCGTAGCGGGGAGTCTGGGGCTGTTTTTCGTTACTTTGGCGGTTGAAGCCAACGCGGGACGAAACAACGAGGCAGCGGCGCCAAAACTCGTCCTGCGGTATCATGCTCCGGCGCAGAACTGGGAGACCCAGGCCCTGCCCATCGGCAACGGCCGCCTGGGAGGCATGGTCTTCGGCGGCGTCGAGAAGGAACGCGTTCAACTGAACGAAGACAGCCTCTGGACCGGTGACGAGAACCCCTCGGGCAACTACGGCTCGATGGGCGCCTATCAGACCCTCGGCGACTTGTACGTCGAACTCTCCGGCGGGGGGAACGATTATCAGGACTACCGCCGCCGGCTCGATCTGCGCGAGGCCGTCGCAGCCGTCACGTACACCCAAGGCGGCGTCCGTTTCCGACGCGAGTGTTTCTCCAGTTATCGCGACCAGGTGATGGTGTTCCGCCTCAGCGCGGACAAGCCGGGTAGCTACACGGGCGTGATCCGGCTGACCGATGCCCACGGAGCGAAGCTCACCGCCGGGAAGAACCGGCTCACGGCGTCCGGCGCGCTGGGCAACGGCCTGAAGTACGAAACGCAAGTCCTTGTATTGCACGACGGCGGCGGCGTGCAGGCGGACGGCCAGGCCCTCCGCTTCAACGCCGCCGACGGCTTGACCCTTCTCCTGGCGGCGGGAACCGACTACCTCGCCGACTACCAAAAGGGTTGGCGCGGAGAGGAGCCACACGGCCGGATCACGCGGCAGTTGGACGCCGCCGCGGCCAAGCCCTATGAGACGTTGCGGGCCCGTCACGTGGAAGACTACCGGGGGCTGTTCGGGCGGGTTGAGGTGGACTTCGGCAGGACGGATGAGAAGATCGCCGCCCTGCCGACCGACGAGCGCCTGGCGTCTTACCGGAAGGGGGGCAGCGACCCGGGGTTGGAGAGCCTGTTCTTCCAATTCGGCCGCTACTTGCTCATCGGCAGCTCTCGCCCCGGCAGCCTGCCGGCCAATCTTCAGGGGATCTGGAACCGGAGCAACAGTCCTCCGTGGCACAGCGACTATCACACGAACATCAACATCCAGATGAACTACTGGCCGGCCGAACCGGCCAACCTGGCCGAGTGCCACGAGCCGCTTTTGGCCATGATCGAGGAACTCCGCCAGCCCAGCCGCAAGGCCACGCAGGCCGACACCCGGTTCGGCGGCGCCCGCGGCTGGACCGTGCGGACCTCGCACAACATCTATGGCGGACACGGCTGGAAGTGGAACAAGCCCGGCAGCGCCTGGTACTGCCAGCACCTGTGGGAACATTATGCGTTCGGCCGGGACAAGGAGTATCTGCGGAACCGAGCCTACCCGCTCCTGAAGGAGATCTGCCAGTTTTGGGAGGACTCGCTGAAGGAGCTTCCCGACGGCACGCTGGTCGTGCCCAAGGGGTGGTCCCCGGAACACGGCCCCGAGGAAGACGGCGTTTCCTACGATCAGCAGATCGTCTGGGATCTGTTGACCAACTACATCCAGGCCTCCGAGGTCCTGGGAGTGGACGAGGACTATCGCCGCAAGGTGGCCGGGATGCGGGAGAAGCTGCTGGGCCCGAAGATCGGCCGCTGGGGTCAGTTGCAGGAGTGGATGGTCGACCGGGACGATCCGCGGGATCGCCACCGGCACGTTTCGCACCTGTTCGGGCTGCACCCGGGACGCCAGATCTCGCCGGTTGCCACGCCGAAACTGGCCGAGGCGGCCAGGGTCTCGCTTTCGGGACGCGGCGACGGTGGCACCGGCTGGAGCAAGGCCTGGAAGATCAGTTTCTGGGCCCGGCTGCTCGACGGCGATCACGCCTACAAGATGCTCAGCGAGCAGCTCAAGGGCAACACCCTGGACAACCTCTGGGACACACACCCGCCGTTCCAGATCGACGGCAACTTCGGCGCGACCGCGGGTATCTGCGAGATGCTGTTGCAAAGCCAGGCGGGCGAGGTCCATCTGCTGCCGGCGCTGCCGTCGGCGTGGGCCACCGGGAGCGTGAGGGGGCTGCGCGCCCGGGGAGGATTCGAGGTAGATCTACAGTGGAAAGACGGCAAGTTGACCGCCGCCACCATCCGCAGCACTCGGGACGAACAGTGCAGAGTGCGCTATGGAGAGAAAACGGCCGCTTTGCCAATCGCCCCGGGCAAGCCGCTGTATCTCAGCGCCGAGCTACGACCTCAATGACACGCGTAACTCGACCGCGCGGATTCGCATCGCAGCTACGTGGGAAGGGCCCTGCTCAGTGAAGCAGTCACGCTGAGTAGTCCCAAGTGCCCTCGTTCCCACGCTCCGCGTGGGAACGTACTGCCGGCAGGCTCTGCGTCAGCGAAGCGGAACCTCCCATAAGATAACGCGTTACGCTGGTCCAGCCATACGGAGCGTCCGGAGCATGCGTTACGACGCAGAGCGTCGTAACGAGGTCATAGACGGGTCCGGCAAATGTTTAAGTTCAGCCGATATCCGGCAGTTCGTACCCCTTGCGGCGGGGCCGGTCGAGGAGCTTGTTCCCCTGGTCGCAGTTGGTGAAGCGCTCGGCGACCGGATCCCATTTCAGCCTTTCGCCCACCCGCCCCACGTCCCGGACGATATTGACCAGGTAGCAGAGCGTGGTGGCCCGCTGGCCGATCTCGATGTCCGCGGTGCAGGGTTTGCGGCTCTTGATGCACTCGATCCAATTCTGGATGTGGTAGGCGGTTTCGGGTCTTCGGTTTGGGCCGGGGTTGTCGGGCGAGCGGACGAGTTCTTTGGGGTTGCTGGCGAGCTTGTTCCGGTTGATCTCGATCTTGCCCTTTTCGCCGACGAAGATCGCCCCCAGGCCCGGGCCGCGATCGCCGTCGAGGTGGAGTCTGAGCTGCGTGCCGCCGGCGAACTTCATCGAGACCCTGGCCCGCGGGCCGGTGAGCTTCGCCATGCCGTGGTAGTCCGTGCCCGTGTCGATGTCGCCGGTGTCGCCGATCACGACCCCGCCGACGGTCTGCCGGGGGACGAATCTTCCGGTCTCGCGGTCGGCGACCGGTTCCTCGAGGATCAGCTCGACCGGGCCGGTGTCGTCGGTGCCCAGGGCGCGGTTGATCTGGTCGTAGGAGTGGGTTCCCCAGCCGGTGACGCCGAAGCAGAGGCCGCCACCGTCGTAGTCCCACCATCGGGCCCAACCACGGTGGATCTGCGGATCGTAGGGCCGCAGCTCCGCCTGGTTGGTCCAGGTGTCCCACCAAGGCTCGACCGGTTCCTTGACGTCGGCCGAGGAGGTCTTGGTCCACCGGAACGGTCCGACGAAGTTGGGGGCGAGCACGGCCCGAATCTTTCCGATCGCTCCATTCTTCACCAGGTCGCTGGCCCAGTTGTTGATCGGCATCGACCGCTGCTGGGTGCCGACCTGGGTGACGCGGTTGTACTTTCGGGCGGCCTTGACCATGACCCGGCCCTCGGCGATCGTCAGGCACATCGGCTTTTCGATATAAACGTCCATGCCCGCCTGCATCGCCTGGATCACAATCCAGGCCCGGGAGTGGGTCGTCGTCTCGGCCATCACGGCGTCGAGCTTTTCCTTTTCGATCATCTTGCGGAAGTCCTGGTAGGCGCCCCACTTGGCCCCGCCCGAGAGTTGCTTGACGTAGGCTTTCGCCCGGGGGAACTCGCAGTCGCTGGCGGCCACGACCCGGAAAGCCGGCACGTCGGCCCCCTCGCGGATCAGGTGGGCGCGGCCGCCGCAGCCGATCACACCCACCTTGACCGTCTCGCTCGGAGGAGCGGTGGCGCCGAGGCCCAACACGTGTCCCGGCACCAAAGCCGGCAGCGCCGCCGCCGCAGAAGCCTTGAGCATCTCCCGTCGCGTCCAGTTATGTCGAGACATATCGCAGTCCTCCGAGATTCATGGTTTGTGTTTCGTTGGAGTTCGGGTTTCCAGCCCTCTATTCTCCGTGCTGCCGATGGTGCGTGTCAATAGCCCGCCGCGATCCGCAATTCCCGGGCGTTCCGGCAAGACTACCGGGATCCTCGATGGGGGCACGGCACCTCACGGCGGTCGACACCGCGAACGCGGGAGCCAACTCTGGCACGGTGGAGAACAACGCGGGAAGATGCCGAGAATTCGCCTGCCGGAGGTTCCAAACACCCCCCGGGGAGGCAACGGACCTACGCGGAAGCCCTCTGGCCATCAGTGGGTCATCAGGGGATAATCGTTATCGTGGAACTCGGCCTTTTGCACGAGGCGGCCGAGAACGGTCTCGCCGGCGCATTGCCGGTGGGACAATCAGGCGTGTACGCTTCGAATACCGGTAGAAATGGAGATGCAACTCTTCCAGAATGCAGCACGAGTCCGCCCGGCGGCCGTCCGGCTGCTGATCGGGGGTGTGGTTCTATGTTGCTGTGCATGCGCGCCCGGAGAAGAAGAGCGGAGGCCTCTTTGGCTGGTCGTCGGGAAACAGAGTCTGGTCAAGCCGATCGGAGCGTTGGCGGAAAAACGCCGCAAAGAGGGCCTGCAAACGGTGGTTTCCACCCAGAGCGTGGCGAAGGCCCTGGCGGCAGCGTCGCGGCGGCCGGAGTTTCTGTTGTTGGTCGGCGACGACGAGCCGGGGCGGGAGGCGGCGGCGTGGTACCTGCCGGCCAAGCGAATGGAGCTCTATCGGTGGCGCCGGGTGCAGCCCGAGCAGTTCGCCTCCGACGCGGCCTGGGGCGATCTCGACGGGGATCTCGTGCCCGAGGTCGCGGTGGGACGGATCCCGGCGCGGACGCCCGCCGAGGTCGAGCTGGTGGTCAAGAAGATCTTCGCCTTCGAGCGCAAACCGGCCGGCGTGCCCGATCTTGGGCTGCCGGTCTGGGCGGGATCACCCCGCTACGGCCCGGCGATCGATGCGACGGCCACGGGACTGCTTCTGGTCATGGTTCGAAT
Source organism: uncultured Planctomycetaceae bacterium (assembly GCA_964618095.1). GTDB lineage: Bacteria > Planctomycetota > Planctomycetia > Pirellulales > Thermoguttaceae > CAZUAM01. Next base: position 10,349 of record CAZUAM010000010.1, read on the forward strand.
GAGCGGTCCGAGCTGGGCACGCCCCTGGATCGTCTCCGGCAATCCCAACCACCCGCTCTGCGGTTGGCCGCCCGATCAACCGGAGCTGTTCACCCGGCAGATCAAGAAAGGCGGGCTGTGCGCCGTCCTGATGGGCCACGCCAACGCGGAGAGTTTCTTTTCGATGACGCATCGGGGGAAGCCGGTCTACTACAGGGCGAGCGACGCCAGGCAGGCGTTTTCTCAAGGCCCGCCGGCTGCGCCGATGGTCTTCTTTTCCTGCAACTCGGGCGACTTCGCCAGGCCGGCGCCCTCAATGGCCGAATCGTTTCTCCTCTTTCCCGGCGGTCCGGTGGCCACGATCGCCGCCACGACCGAATCGCACCCGCTTACGAACTTTTTTTCGAGCACGTGCCTGTTGCGTCAGCTCGGCGGCCGTGAGGATCGGATCGGCAGCATCTGGCTGGCGGCCCAGCGCCGCGCGATGAAGCAGCGAAACTTCCTGGTGGAACGCATCCTCCGCGACGTGGAAGGGAAGCTGGAAGCAGAGATCAACGTGGCCAAGCTCCGCCGCGACCAGATGTTGATGTACGCCCTGCTGGGCGATCCGGCCACGCGCCTGAGGATGCCCCAACCGCTCGAGGCAAGTCTGAGACGCACAGACAGCGGCTGGCGATGGACGGCCAAACGCCCGCAAGCCGCCACCAGCCTCGCGGTGGGCTATCGTCCGGGCAAGCTGCCCGGCGCGCAGTTGGCCGAGGGCTCCACCGAGAGGCAAAAGGCCCGGGCCGCCTTCCAGGCCGCCAACGCCGCGTTGGGCTTCACCCCCGTACCCTCTCCGCCCGATAAGGGTCCGTGGGAAGGAACCGTTGAGCAACCCGGCTGGCTCCGGCTGGTCACCGTAGCCGACGGGCAGCTTCACGTGGCGGTTTTGAAAATCGAGTAGCTTCAGTGGGCGGAGCGTCCTTTCTCGGCGGCCGGTGGCGCGGTATCCTGGGGGATCGGCGTTCTCAATCCAACCTCCACTGCGCTGCCATGACCGATCTGTTGCGCCAGGAAATCGCCACGGCGGCCACCACGATCGTGGTCAAGGTCGGCACCCGGGTACTGACCCAGGAGAGCGGGCGACTCGATCGCGGGCGGATCGAGCAACTGGCCGAGCAGGTGCACCAGGTGGTTGAGACGGGCCGGAAGGTGGTGCTGGTCAGCTCCGGGGCGGTGGGTGCCGGGATGGGGCGGCTGGGGCTGGCCCGCCGGCCCGACGACCTGGCCCACCTCCAGGCGGTGGCTGCCATCGGGCAGAGCGTCCTGGTCGAGGCCTACGAGCGGTCGCTGCGGGTCCACGGCCGCCACGCCGCCCAGGTGCTGCTGACGGCCGAGGACCTCGAGGTCCGCACCCGGTATCTGAACGCCCGAAACACGATCCTCACGCTGCTGGAAATCGGGGCGGTGCCGGTGATCAACGAGAACGACACGGTGGCCGTCGACGAGCTGAAGATCACCTTCGGGGACAACGACCTTCTGGCCGCACACGTGACGAACCTGATCCGGGCCCCGCTGCTGGTGCTGCTTTCGGACGTGGACGGTCTGTACGACGGCGATCCGAACGAGCCCGACAGCCCGATGATCCCGTTGGTCAAACGGCTGGATCGATCGATTCTCGGGCTGGTTCGGGACCGCAGCGGCGGGTTGGGCAAGGGGGGCATGGCGAGCAAGCTCGAGGCCGCCCGACTGGTCACGGCGGCGGGGGAAAACGCGATCATCGCCGGGGGCCGCACGGCGGACGTCCTGCCCCGGATCGTCGCCGCGGAGACCATCGGCACCCTGATCCTTGCCCAGGGGCAGACAGTGGCCGCGCGGAAGCGGTGGATCGGCCTGACGGTGGAGCCGCGAGGGTGCCTGTGGCTGGACGCCGGGGCCCGAGAGGCCATCGAGCGCGACGGCCGCAGCCTGCTTCCGATCGGCGTGGTGGACGTGGAGGGAGATTTTTCCAAGGGCGACGTGATTGCGCTGCGCGGCCCGGAAGGCGCCGCGTTCGCCCGCGGCCTGACCAACTACGCCTCCGAGGATATCCGGCGGATCAAGGGCCTGAAGACCGGCCGGATCGCCGCCGCCCTGGGACATTGTCCGTATGATGAAGTCATCCACCGCGACAACATGGTCATCACCGGTTGAGACCAGCGGCCGCAGCAGGACCGGCAGTGCTTGTTGCCCCGCCGGGCGCAGCCGGCGGGCATTGAGCGCGGACCCGGCGGGCGTTGAGACACTGTATCCGGTCCACAAAACACAATCCACTGACCGCCGACCACTACTACCTGACCTCTGTTTGCCAACTACCAGCCGCTGACCATGATGCACACCATTGCCCATCTGATCGCTGCCACTCGAATCCCTTGCTTCGGGTTCGAATCGAACGAAGACGCGTCCCGCCACGTCGCCCGGATGATCGCCAATACGATCCGCGAGCGGAGCGCCTTGGGCCAACAAGCAGTGCTGGGGTTGCCGACCGGGTCGACGCCGGTGGGGGTCTATCGCGAATTGGCTCGGATGCACCGCGACCAGCGGCTCGACCTGTCGCAGGTGGTGACGTTCAACCTGGACGAGTACTACGGCCTGCACGCTGCCCGTTTGCAGAGCTACCACCGCTGGATGTGTGAGACCTTCTTCGATCACGTGAATACTCCTCGGCGAAACGTCCACATCCTCGACGGCACGGTGGCGCCGGACGACGTGGAAGAGCATTGCCGGCGGTTCGAGGAGGAGATCCGCCGCGCGGGCGGGATCGACGTGATGTTGTTGGGGATCGGCCGCAACGGGCACATCGGCTTCAACGAACCGTTCTGCGAGCGGAACAGCCGCACCCGGCTGATCACGCTCGACCCGGTCACCCGAAAAGACGCCGCCAGCGACTTCTTCCATGAGGAAAACGTGCCGACCCTGGCGCTGACGATGGGGATCGGCACGATCCTCGAAGCCCGGAAGATCATCCTGATGGCGTTCGGCGAGCACAAGGCGCAGATTGTGTGCGAGGCCCTCCAGGGGCCGGTCACCGACCGCGTGCCCGCCAGTTTCCTCCAGGAGCACCAGAATGCCTCGGTGGTGGTGGACGATGCGGCGGCGGCCGAGTTGACCGGCGTGGCTACGCCCTGGATCCTGGGGCGGGTGGACTGGACCGACGCCTTGATCAAGCGGGCCGTGCTCTGGCTTTGCGACCAGACCGGCAAGGCCCTGCTAAAGCTCGACGGGGAAGACTTCCGCCAACACAACCTGCATCAACTGCTCCGCGACCACGGCCCCTCCCAGAAGCTGGCCCACCGCGTGTTCAAGTGGATGATGGACACCATCGAGTACAAGCCGGCCGGACGCGAGCCGCAGCGGGTGCTGATCTTCAGCCCCCACCCGGACGACGACGTGATCAGCATGGGCGGGAGCATGATCCGGCTCAGTGAGGACAAACACGACGTCCACGTGGCCTACATGACCAGCGGCAACATCGCAGTGTTCGACCACGACGCCCAGCAAGTGGCCGACCTGGTGGCCGAATTGAATCGCCGGTTCCAGATCGACGTGGAGAAGACGCCGAACCTGGAAGCCGAAGTGATCCGTGCGCTGGCCGGCAAGGAACCCGGCGAGCCCGATCAAGCCGTCGTCCTCAAGATCAAAGAACTTATCCGCTGGAGCGAAGCCAAGGCTGCGGCCAGCGTGTGCGGATGCAACGAGGAGAACCTACATTTCCTGAATCTCCCATTCTACCAAACCGGTACGATCGCCAAGAGACCCATCGGCGACGAAGATGTGCTGCTGGTCCGCGAAGTGATCGAGCGGATCCAACCAGCCCAGGTCTACGTGGCCGGCGATCTGTCCGACCCGCACGGCACCCATCGACTCTGCGCCGAGGTGGTCTTTCGGGCACTTCGAGGCATCGAGGAAGCCACCGGCGGCCGGCCGGAAGTGTTACTCTATCGGGGGGCATGGCAGGAATGGGCTCTGCACCTGATCGACGTGGCGGTTCCGCTGAGCCCCAGCGATTTGAAGCTGAAGAAGACGGCCATTTTCCGCCACGAATCCCAGAAGGACTCGGCCTTGTTCCCGGGCCCCGACGATCCCCGCGAGTTCTGGCAGCGTGCCGAAGACCGCAACCGCCACACGGCCGATGTGTATAACCAGATCGGTCTGCCCGAGTATTACGCTATGGAAGCGTTCGTCCGCTGGAATCCCTCTTGACTATGTACACTCGTATATTGTACGATTGTATATGTGGCGCATCAAAACTAGCCGGAAACCTAGTCACACAGGGGGGTCTTGCAGGTGTTCGAGAACGTGACCAAGCGGCAGCGGGCGGTCTACGAGTTTATCCGTGAGAAGATCCGCGGCCGGGGCTACGGCCCGACCGTCCGGGAAATCGGCAGCCATTTCAAGATCAACTCACCCAATGGGGTGGTTTGCCACCTGAAGGCCCTGGAGAAAAAGGGGCTGATCACCCGCGAGCCGAACATGTCGCGGGCAATCCAGTTGGCGGCCGAGCCGATCGAGCTGAGGGGCCTGCCGTTGGCCGGACGGATCGCGGCCGGGGTGCTGCACGAGGCCATCGAGCAGGACGAACGGGTCGACTTCCGGGAGATGTTCGATCCGGGGAAGAAGAGCCTCTTCGTGCTCCAGGTCAACGGCGATTCGATGATCGACGATCAGATTGCCGACGGGGACTACGTCGTCGTCCGCAAGCAGCGAACCGCCCGAAAGGGCCAGATCGTGGTGGTGTTGACCGAAGAGGGGGAGGCCACGCTGAAGCGGTGGTTCCCGGAGAAGAACCGCATCCGGCTGGAGCCGGCCAACTCGTCGATGAAGCCGATCTACGTCAAAAACGCGCGGGTGCTGGGGATCGTGGTCGGGGTGGTGCGGAAGGTGGCCTGAGGCCGCTCCGGAGCTTCCACCCCACAGTCCGCAACGCGAGGTCTTGGATGAGGTTACGGGTTTACGTAGACACGTCAGTGATCGGTGGCTGCGTCGACGAGGAGTTTGTCGAGGAGAGCCGTTCCCTGATGGAGATGGCACAGCAAGGCCGCGTCACTCTGGTTGTTTCCGAGCTCCTGGCGCGAGAGTTGGACGACGCCCCTCCGGACGTGCGCGCAGTTCTTGCCCAATTATCGGAGGATGCCGTGGAAAGAGTGGAGATGAGCGAGGAATCAGAGCGTTTGAGCAGAGCGTATTTGCAGGCCGGAGTCGTTGGAGAGCAGCATGCCAACGATGCACACCACGTTGCTCTTGCCACGATCGCGAGGGTGTACGCCATGGTCAGTTGGAATTTCAGGCATATTGTCCACCTGGATAGAATTCGAATGTTCAATTCGGTAAACTTGCGTGAAGGATATCCAGTGATCGAAATCCGCTCGCCGCGGGAGCTTGTCTAAATGAAAACCGCAAAGACGTTCGATTGTGTCCAAATGAAGAGCCGGATCCAGGCTCGGGTGCGCGCGGAATGGCAAGGACTGACGGAAGAAGAAATCCGAGCCAGGGTGCGGGAGCATTTGGAGACCTCTGACAGCGACGTCGCGAAGTGGTGGCGCTCTGTGCAAGGTGCAAAACAAGAATCTTGAGGCGCAGGGCCTGGGGTCTATGGGAGTAGGTACGCTGGCCTCGCTTGCCGTAGCAAAGTACCCTGCGACGCTCGATCACGTCCGGGGGTCTCAGTGGCGCGATCCGGTCAATCATGCAGGTACCCACGGGAGGAAAGAGACATGTGTCCACGCAGCCATAGGCGACGCCAGCTTATGATGGCCGCCGGCGTGGCGGCAGTATGGTTGGCCTTTCCCTGGCACGCCCGGGCGGCAGAAACGCCGGCGGGAAGGCCGAACATCCTTTTGATCATGGCCGACGATCTCGGTTACGAGTGTCTGGGCTCAAACGGCGGCACCTCGTACCGGACGCCCCATCTCGATGCCCTGGCCAGGACCGGGATGCGGTTTGAGCACTGTTACTCCATGCCCGTCTGCTCCCCCTCGCGGATCAAGCTCATGACCGGCCGGTACAATTTCCGCAACTACCTGGGCTGGGGCGTCCTGGACCCGAAGGAGCGAACGTTTGGGCACGTTCTTCGCGAGGCGGGCTACGCGACCTGTGTGTCGGGCAAGTGGCAGCTCTGCCAGTTCGACCGGCCCGAGAACGCCGACCACCCCAGGCGGTCGGGCTTCGACGAGCACTGCGTCTGGGTCTGGCATTTTCGCAACGGAAAGCCTTCACGATATTGGGATCCGTACATCTGGCAGGCCGGCAGGTTGCGCGACGATCTGAACGGCAAGTACGGCCCGGACGTCCACTGCGACTTTGTCATCGACTTCATCGAGCGGAACAAGTCCCGGCCTTTTTTTGCCTACTACTCGACGAACCTGGTCCACGCGCCCTTCGTGCCCACGCCCGACAGCAAGTCCTCCGTCGGCGGGAAGAGGGCCAAGGGAAGCAAGGGGAAAAAGGCCGGGCAGAAGAACCAAGAGAACTACGCCGATATGGTGGCCTATATGGACAAGTGCGTGGGCCGGGTGGTGCAGACCCTGGATCGGCTCGGATTGCGCGAAAAGACGCTGATCCTCTTTACCGGCGACAACGGCACGCCGCGCACCATCACCTCGAAGATGGGCAGCGTCACCATCCCCGGCGGAAAGGGCTCGACCAGGGACAACGGGATTCACGTGCCGCTGCTGGCCAACTGGCCGGGCAGCGTGCCGGCGGGCCGCACGTGCAGCGACCCGGTCGATTTCGCCGATTTCCTGCCCACCCTGGCCGAGGTGGCCGGCGCTGGGCTGCCGAAAGGCGTGAAGATCGACGGCCGCAGTTTCTATCCGCAGCTTCGCGGCCGGCCAGGCAATCCCCGGGGCTGGGTCTTCCTCTCCGATAGTGACGAAAAGACCGGCAAGAGCAACCGGAAGGGCCTCGTCCGGGCCCGCCGCTGGAAGCTCTACTCGAACGGCCGCCTGTTCGACACCCAGGCCGACCCCTTCGAGCAAGAGGCGATCAGGCCGGCCGAGGGGACCGACCAGGCTGAGACCGCTCGGAAACGACTGCAAGCGGTGCTGGATTCTGTCCAGGGAGCGCACGCCGCCAGAGCAAGAAATCCGTGGGCACGGTACACGCAATTGGCCAGGGGAAAGTCGTGGTTACCACGCAACCCGGCCGACGGTCTTTGAGCCGCGTTCCGGTTGGGTGCGCGGCCAGGCACTCCGGAGCGGGGCCCTCATCCCCAGGCTATCGTCAACCAGGATGATCTCGGCATCGCAGGTGGTGGGAATCGGCATGAAGACGTCGGCCGACCACGAGGTTGGAATGGGGCGAAACAGCGGCTCCGGCAGAGGGGGGCCGAAGAGGGACCGGGCAGGAGAGTCGGCCCCGGCCGGCACATAGAAGACCCTCGGATGATCACTGGAGTTGTCGGCAGCGGGCACATCGGGCAAGAGGCTCCCAGCGCGCCGAACGGCGTCGTCCTGTCCGGACCCCGGCCGAGCCCACCAGAACGTACCGGCGGTCGCATTCACGTCTGGCGCTCTGCGCGTAACTCCGAACGGATCGCACGGCTCCTCACGGGCATCGAGTTCCAGCGCCCCCAACCCCGACTGCATCCCGGGAGCAAAACCGCAGACCAAGAGCAGACAGAGACGCGAGATAGACCAGTCCACGGGCTTCTCCCCTGCTGTAGAGAACTTTGCGTCGGCATCGGCACGGTCGGCCTGCTCCCCATTCAATTATAGCCGTGCGTGCCGGGGGGAGCAAACACCCGGCGGGCGTCCGGCGCGGCAGGCTGCGGCTATCGAAGATGCCTCCGAGAGTCTGTAAAGCCGCCAGTGGCTCAGGCCGACTTGCTCAGCGTGGCGGCCTGGTTCAGCTTGTTGTAGAGGGTCTTCAGGCTGATCCCGAGCTGTTCGGCGGCCCTGGGCTTGTTGCCCTGGTGGCGGTCCAAGGCGTCGTGGATCGCCTGCATCTCCAGTTCGCGGAGGGTACTCGGGGCGGTCGGCTTCAGGTTGAGTGTGGGCATCCGCCGGGAGGTGAAGCGGCGGGGCAGGTGCTCCGGCGAGATCGGCTCCCCCTCGCAGAGGATCATGGCGTGCTCGATCACGTTGGCCAGCTCGCGGACGTTGCCCGGCCAGGTGTGTTCCTCCAGTGCGCTAATCGCCTCCGGTGTGAAGATCTGGTCGTCGGGGCGGGCGGGCGCGCCAAAGCGGGCGGCGAGGTGCCGGGCCAGCAGGCCGATGTCCGCAAGCCGCTCCCGCAGCGGTGGCAGGGGGATCTCGAAGGTGTTGACGCGGAACCAGAGGTCCTCGCGGAACTCGCCTTCGGCCACCATCTGTCCCAGCTCGCGATTGGTGGCACAGACCACCCGTACATCGCAAGTAAACGACTCGTTATCGCCTACCCGCCGGATCTCGCCGCTTTCGAGAAACCGCAGCAACTTGGTCTGCATCGCCTTGGGCAGCTCGCCGATCTCGTCCAGCAGCAGGGTCCCGCCGTTGGCCACCTCGAACAGCCCCACGCGATGCTCTTCGGCCCCGGTGAAGGCCCCCTTGCGGTGGCCGAACAGCTCGCTCTCGATCAGATGTTCCGGCAGCGCCCCGCAGTTGATCGGCACAAAGGGCATCTCGGCCCGAAGGCTCTGGTCGTGCAGCGCCCGGGCAACCAGCTCCTTGCCGGTCCCCGTCTCGCCGGCGACCAGGACGGTGGAGTCGGTGGGGGCTACTTTGGCAATCAGCCGGCGGACCTGCTCGATTTCGGCAGACCGGCCGATCAACTCGGAAGAACCCTCGATCCGCTCCAGGCGCTTCTTCAGCGCGCGGTACTTATTGGTCAGCTCGCGTCGCTCGGCCACCCGGGTCAGTACCGATTCCAGATCGACCAGCTTGCAGGGTTTGGTCAGGTAATCGAAGGTCCCGTGGCGGAGCGCGGCCACGGCGGTCTCCAGCGAGGACTTGCCGGTCAGCACGATCGCTTCGGTGTCGGGTGCAAGCTGCTTGGCCTTGGCAATCACTTCGATTCCGCCCAGTCCCGGCATGTCCAGGTCGACCAGGATGCAGTCGTAGGTGTTTCGCTCCAGGGCGGCGGCGGCGGTGGTTCCGTCGGGACAGACGGTGACCTCGTGTCCCATGCGGGGCAGTTCCAGGCGCATCAATTCCTGGAGCGACTTTTCATCGTCGGCGAACAACAGCTTCAGTCGTTTATGCAGCTTGGTTCCGATTTTGGATCTCCTTCGGTGCTTCGACGGGCGGCGCCGGCCGCCGGCAGGTTGGTTGGCTCAGGCGGCCCGGTACTGGTTTTCGATTTCCTGCGGTGTTTGCACCAGCGGCAATCGCACGCGGAACGTGGCTCCCTGGCCGGGCCCGGGGCTTTCCGCCTGAATGTCGCCTCCATGGTCGGCGACGATCCGGTAGGTGATCGAGAGCCCCAACCCGGTCCCCTGCCCCGCGCGGCGCCGGGTGAAGAACGGTTCGAAGACGTGCTCCAGCACGTCGGGTTCCATGCCGCAACCGTCATCTCTAAAGGTCAACTCGGCCATGCCGCCCCGCACACAGAGCTCGATCCGCACGGTGCCGTCGTCGTCGAGGCTGTCCAGGGCGTTGGTCAGCAGATTGAGGACGACCTGTTTGATCTCCTGGGCGTTGACCGGAGCGATCACGGCTTCGCTCCGCTTAAACCGGATCTGCTTCTGCTGGTACTTGCCCAGGTGGCCCACCATGCCGATCACGCCGCGGACCAGTTGACCGATGTCGGTGTTTTGGCGGTTGGCCTGGCCGGTGCGGGAGAAGTCGAGCAGTTTTTCGGTGATTTCCTTGCAGCGAAAGGCTTCGTTTTGGACCATCCGCAAGTAGTTGCTGACGACGGCGTGCTGCGGATCATCCTTGTCGAGGATCTCGCGAACACGGCTTTCCAGCGACTCGGCGCACATGGCAATCGAGGCCAGGGGGTTGTTGATCTCGTGGGCGACGCCGGCGGCCAGGAAGCCCACGCTGGCCAACTGCTCGCTGCGGACGGCTTGCTTGGTTCGCTGTTGGACCTGGCGGTCCAGGTCGTCGCGGATGTCCTGGAACCGGGCGGTCATGTCGTTCAGGGCCTCGGCCAACTCGGACATTTCGTCCTGGGTGTCGAGGTGGATGCGGTAGTCGAACTGGCCCGCTGCCACCCGCCGCGACCCGCGAATCAGGATCCGAAGTGGCTGGAGAATCCACTGCCAGGAGAGTCGCACAAACAGCGCGAAGAGCAAGGCGGCCGAGATGCTGGCAATCCACGTGCCCACGATCAGCGTGCGGTATTGCCCCCGGACCTCGTCGCGGAACCCGCCGAGCTTGTGGTGCAGGTGGCTGGGCAGTTCGTCGACCAAGGTCTGGAGCTGTTCGAGCTCGGTCTTCAACTGGCCGACCTTGACCCCGTCGAGCATCCAGTCTTCGTCGCGGTTGGCCTGGTGGATCCGGACCAGGGCGGCCTCGATCTTGCGGACCGTTTGGCGCTCGGGGCGGTTGTCGGCCATCCGCAAGTCGGCCTGGACCTCGTTCTCCAACTGGCTGCGGTAGTCTGACAGCGTGCCCTCCAAGTCCCTCAAATCGGCAGAGAACTGCTCGCGGACCCACCACACCCGCGACGGCTCCTCGTTGTGTTCGGTGCCGAGGAAGCTGCTTGCCTGGAGGTCGGCCAAGCGGCGCATGCCCTGCAACTCGCTGAGCGTCATCCGCAAATTGCCCACGCGCTGGCTCAACTCTGCCGCCACCGGCAGCTCCATCACCCGCCAGCTCAGGCTGGCCACCAAATTCCGGTAGGCATACGTGGCAGTCAGACCGCTACTGGAGAGGATCGCTACGACCAACACCAGCAGGCCCAACCCCACAAACAGCTTGACCCGAATAGGCCACTTCGAGAGCAACGGTGACCTCCTTGTCGCGCGACGAACCGCGTCTTTGCCGCGTGCAGTTCTTCCTGAACGGAGAAGGCGGGAGTGTAGCATCAGGTGCCCGGCCAGGACAAGACGAAGAAGGGCGAGCAGGTGTAATATGGGAAGACGGCGCAGCTTAGGCGCCGCCTGCGCGTACAGTTGTGCCATCGGATTCAGAAAGCCGCGACCGCTGGTCGCGAGGAAAGACCTTGAATACCACTCTGAGGACTTCCAGATTTGAGCGAGGGGTGGCTGCGCTCAAGCACAGTGAGCCCCCAGTTGGCCGAGTTTCCGGGGGCTCGCCGACCAACGCTTCGCGTCGGTGCCCGTCGACCCCGGCCACCCGTGTTTGGTAAATGGCAAATCTGGAACTACTGGCTCTGGTAATCTCTGCGGGCGCGGCCACCGGTGGCGGCTCGGTGGACTCCTCGGACCACTACGGACCGAGCACGCCCGGATCGTCTCCGGAGGCGCGTTGGAGCTTCAACTGGACCATCATGAAATTGATGGCACGGAAGTATTGACGGACGGCCTGGACGTGGTTGGCGGCTTGCCCGGCGGAGGCCGCCTGATCGAGCAGCGCGTTGAAGCGGGGCCAGTCGAGGGTCCAATTCTCGCGGGTGGCCGCATCGCGGAGTTCGTCGACGAGCCGGCTGATCCGGTCGACGAACTCGCCATTGGCCGCGCAGTTGGAGCTGCGATAGGGGCCTTTGCCCAATGGCCGGCCATCGAAACGGGAACTCGTTTCCTGCCCGCCGTACCGCTGGACCAAGGCCGCCACCCCGGCCAGAACGGCCCCGGTCAGGCAGACTAGCGCGGGCAGCCAGTGTCCGATGGCAGCCGCCCCGGCCGCGGCCAGGGTGGAGACGCCCAGCAGCGTCCAGACGGCGGGGTGGACTGACCTCAGGGGGCCGCGGCGCCCGGCAGCCTCCTGGCCGGGGCCGCCGGCCCGAGCCAGCGGTGGCCCATTCACCCGGGCCACGATCACGGTGATATTGTCGGGTCCGCCTCGCAAGTTGGCCAGATCGACCAGCGCGTGGGCCGCCTCGGCCGGCGACATGGCCCCCAGGATCGTGCCGATCTCCTCGTCCTCAACCGGTCCGGACAACCCGTCGCTGCACACCAGGAAGGTGTCGCCCGCCGCGATCGGAAAGGGGCCCTCCAGGTCGACCCGCACGTCGGCCCCCGGTCCGAGGGACCGGGTGATGATGTTCTTGGGGATGTAGTCGTGGAACTGGTCGTCGGCGACCTGACCGGCCGCCCGCATCTCCCAGATCAGGCTATGGTCGAACGTCAACTGCTCGAACCGGTTCCCGCGAAGGCGATACGCCCGACTGTCCCCCACGTGAGCCAGCAGGGCACCCTGGGGCAACAGCAAGAGCGCCGTGCTGGTGGTCCCCATTCCCCTGAAGTCCGGATCGGCGTCACCCCGCGCGTGGATCTGCTGGTTGGCCTCTTGCATGGCCTTGAGGATGGCTTCCGGCGGAGAGAGCTCGCTGAGTTTGGAATAGGTCAGGGCCACCGTGTCGGTGGCCAATTTGCTGGCCAGCTCCCCGGCTGCATGGGCCCCCATCCCGTCGGCCACCATGAAGAGGTGCCCCCGTTGCTGCCAGGTCTCCCGGCTGTCGGCGATCACCACGGCCACGGCGTCCTGGTTGTTGGCGCGGCGCAGCCCTATGTCGCTGAGGGCGGCGTGCTCCAGAGAGTACTCCCAGTTGCCCGAGTTCTGAGCCATCTTGCGGCGAACAATAGTTCGTATGGAGGGTAACGTACGGGACAAACTACGTGCACACTGGCGTTTGGGGCTATCAATTCTAGCTGCGCGGGCGGCTTTGAGCCAGTCCGAGCGGTAATCGATTTTGGCCGATTCGGTCTAGGAGTTTTCCGGTCCGGTCACTATACTCCCGCCCCGGTCACATCTACCGCTGGGCATTTCTCAAATGTCTGCGTCTTTTCCCGTTACCGATCCGGCTGCTATCCGGTTGACGTCCGCCTGGTTCCTGGTGGTGCTGGTGGGGTGCGCCTGCCAGAGCGGCTGCGTCGGGCGGCGGATGACGATCCGGACCAACCCACCGGGGGCCCTGGTCTACGTGGATGATTACGAGATCGGCACCACTCCGATTTCCACGGATTTCATCTACTATGGGAAGCGAAAGGTCCGACTGGTCAAGGACGGGTACGAGACGCTGACCGTGATGCAGTCGGTTCCTTCGCCCTGGTATCAGATCCCCCCGCTGGACTTCGTCACTGAGAACCTGGTTCCGGGCGAGATCCGTGATCACCGTACCTTCCACTACCAGTTAACCCCGCAGAGGGTCGTGCCGACCGATCAATTGCTTTCTCGGGCGGAGAACCTGCGGCGTGGGATCGCTGGGGTGGGTGTGGCCGCACCGTTGTCGCCAGCCGGAGCGGCGGGGCCGACTGGGGCTCCCCGGGGTCCTACCCTCGTTCCCGCCCCACTTGTACCCGAACCGATACCGACCCCCGAGGGTGTGGGCGGGCAATCCGTCTACCCGCTGCCACCGGGTCGGCCGGCGGAGGGCGGGTGGTAGGCGGCAACTGGGATTCTGTCAAGTTGCAGGGCTACTTGATTCCCGGGTAGCGCTGCAACGCGCCGCGGACGCCCAATCTTTCGGGGTGGCGGGCGGCCTTGTCGGTGAAGATGCGGACGTCGTCGAGGATCGGCTGGAGTTGTCGGCTGAGATCGTCGACGTTTTCTGCCACGTTGTTGAGGTGGTCATACAGCTCCCGATCTTGCAGCAACAGTCCTAAAGAACCCTGCGGGTTTCTCAAGGTTTTGCTGAAGGCCGCCATGTCTTGCATCACCTGATCCAGGTTCCTGGTTGCCCGGTCCAGTCCGGCGATCGTCTCTTGGCTGCCGAGCTTCTGGGTGAGGGGTTTCAATTCGTCCAGGCGCTGATTTGCCGTCTTCATGGTGGTTTCGAACTGCTTGATGGTTTCGGACACTTCCTCCAGCGTCACTTCGAGAGACCCTTTCTGTTTTTCACTGCCGAACATTCTCTGGAGGGATTTCAGCGACTTATTGGCCTCTTCGATGGCGGACCTGATCCCCTGATCGCTTTCGTCTTCCAGGAGGTCGGTCACTTGCCTGGCGGCGCCGTCGATCGCATTTCCGGCGTTGGTCATGGACGCGCTGACTTTGTAGATTTCGGGGACCAGCTTGTCGAGCGTTTCCGTCACCATGCCGATCGAGTCCATTGGATCCGGCGCCATCTGCCCTCTGAGGAAATGGGGCTGCGCGGACTTCAGATCAAGGCGTTGCGGGGCAGCGGGCCGACCTTCGAGGGGGGCGGAAGCGAACTGGATCCAGTGCTTGCCAAGCAGATCGGTTTCAATCCGGCAGACGTCGCGTGTGAACAGCGTCGCTCCCTGCCGGATTTCCGCCGTCACGATCACCCCGGTCTCGTACTCCGTGGTGGCGATATCTTTGGGCAACGGCGTGTCGTTCTCGTCTCCGGCGAACCGGACCTTACGCAGGACGGCCCCGTTCTTGCGAACCAAAGGAGCCTCGTCTACGGCGAACCCGACCTTCGTCACCCGACCCACCAGGATCCCGTTCCTGCGGACCAGGCTATCCTCACTGAGGCCCTGGGCTTCCTGAAACCAAAGGCGGACCGTGTAGGTCGGTTGGAAGATCCTCTTGACGAACCTGGGTGATTCGCCGAACAACAGCAGCAGGATTCCGACGATCAGCAAACTGGCCAGGACCATCACGCCCACCCGGAACTGCACGACTCGATCGTCCATGATTCAACTCCCGTCCTGCTGGCGCATTTCCATCAGTCGTTCACCCGCCTCGCCGCGGACGAATTGTGAAACGCGGCGGTCCGGGGCGGCGTCGATCTGCTCGGGGGTGCCGTCGAAAAGGATCTGTGGTTCGTCTTCGCGGAGGCGCGCCAAGGGGAAAAGCATCACCAGGCGATCGGCCACCTTCCGCGCGGTACGCATGTCGTGGGTGACCACCACGCTGGTGACGGGATGTTGGCGCCGGGTGGTGAGGATCAACTCGTTGATCACGTCGCTCATAATCGGGTCCAGGCCCGTGGTCGGCTCGTCGTAGAGGATCACCTCAGGCTCCAAGGCCAGTGCCCGCGCCAGGCCCACCCGCTTCCGCATCCCGCCCGAAAGCTCGGCCGGCTTTTTTCGGGCGACTTCCTCGGGAAGACCGACCTCGGCCAGCCGGGCCAGGGTGATCTGCCGGATTTCCTGCTCCTTCTTGGAAGTATGTTGTCGCAGCGGGAAGGCGACGTTCTGGGCGATCGTCATGCTGTCGAACAGGGCGGCCTGCTGGAAGAGGAAGCCGAAGCGGACCCTTTGCTTGGTAAGTTCCCGCTCGTTCAGGTGGGCGAGATCCCGGCCGTCGAAATGCACGGCCCCGCGTGTCGGCCGCAAGAGTCCAATGATCGTCTTCAACAGCACCGTTTTCCCACAGCCGCTCTCGCCAATCACCGCCAAGGTCTGTCCGCGGGCGAGTTCCAGATTGATGTCGCGCAGGACCTTCAGCCTGCCGAAATCGAGCCCCAATTGCCCGATCCGGATCAGCGGTTCCGCCGGGTGTTGCGTGTTTGGCGCGGCGTCAACCATTGTTGTTCATGCCGGGGGCAGGTTCGTTGCAAGACAAAACCGGGAGGTTTTAGAACAGTCTAGGTACTTCGGGCCAGATCATGTAGTAGAGACCGTCCAGGACGATACCCAATACGAGGTCCAATAGCAGGATCACCACGAAGGAGTAGACGAACGCCGAGGTGGCCGCCCGGCCCACCCCTTCCGCGCCCGGATCGCACTTGAAACCGCGATGGCAACCGATCAGCGCAATGGCAGCTCCAAAGAAGAGGCTCTTGAACACGCCCACGAATAGGTCGAAGCTGCCCACGAATAGTGCCGAGTTCTCCACGTAGGACTGCCAATCGATCTCCAACAGGTAGACGGCGTAGATCAACGCCCCGACCACCCCCATGAAATCGGCCATCACCGTCAGCGCCGGAATCAGCAGCAGACAGCCGAGGAAGCGGGGGACGACGAGGTAATGAATCGGATTGGCGCCGAGACTGGTGAGGGCATCGATCTGCTCGGTCACGCGCATAGTCCCGAGTTCGGCGGCCATCGCGCTGCCCACCCGACCGGCCAACATGGTGGCCGCCAGCACCGGCCCCAACTCGCGGACCAGCGTCATGTTGATCACCGCCCCCAGCTTCGCCTCCAAGTGCATCTCGCGAAACTGAACGTAGCTCTGCACGACCAGCACCATCCCGATGAAGGTCCCGGTCAGGGCCACCACCGGCAGGCTGAGCACGCCGATCTGGTAGAAGTTCGGCAAGATGGTCCCCTTGTGGGGTAGCCGCGTCAACAGCCAGCGCACGGTCCGCATGACGAATAGCGAGATACTCCCCAGGCCGACCATCCAATCCATCATTACCGCCCCGCAATCGGCGACCCACTCGGCCACCACGTGCACGGGACCGCTGGCGACGGTCCGGCCGGTACGGATCGGGATGTTCGGACTACCGGCCATGATTGACGGGTTTGGGATTGGGGATAAACGGTAGGGGCCTCCGCAGTTTGGGCGCAAGGCTCCTGTTGTTACTTCGTCGCGGCGATAGCACGGCTTGAGCAAAGTCTATCGGTCGCCCGGAACTCGACCTCTGCGCGCCCTGGGCAATATAGGCAATCCAATATAGCCCCCGGTGAACACACCGGGGGTGAACACACCGGGGGTGAACATCACCGGGGGTGAACATCACCGGGGGTGAACACACCCGGGGTGAACACACCGGGGGTGAACACACCGGGGGTGAACACACCCGGGGTGAACACACCGGGGGTGAACATCACCCGGCGCAAGTCATCGTGGCCCGTCACCTGGGCGAAATGTCTCGGTCCGCCCCCGGTGTGTTCACCGGGGGCTAAATGGTATTATTCGCGCATGGGCAAGACGCTGGCAATCATGTTCACCATCACTACATATGGAACGTGGCTGCGCGGCGATCAGCGGGGTTGGGTGGAGAAAGGGAAGATCCTGCCGGCTGATCCTGAGCTGGAAGCGGCTGACCGCCGGCGGATGAAGCATCCCATCTTCTTGTTCCACCAGGATCAATTGCTGGAAGTTGGCTCGTTCATCGGGGAATCGTTGCGCAGACGTTTGAACCTGCGGATTTTCGCCATGACCGTTCAGACCTGGCACGTCCACTGGGTGATTGCTGCCACCGAGCATCCGGTACCCAAAGTGGTCAAATGCGCCAAAGATGCCGTTCGCTGGGGATTACGTCCCGGCCGACCGATCTGGAGCGACGGGTACGACAAACGGTTCTGTTTCGACGACGCAACGGCCCACCGCCGCCTCGCGTACGTCGAGCGTCACAACACCCAGCACGGCTGGCCACCGAAGCCGTGGGATTTCATCGAACCCATTTAGCCCCCGGTGTGTTCACCGGTGTGTGCCCCCGGTGTGTTCACCGGTGTGTGCCCCCGGTGTGTTCACCGGTGTGTGCCCC
>CAZUAM010000011.1:0-27314 GCA_964618095.1 uncultured Planctomycetaceae bacterium
ACTCAAGATCCTCGGCATTCACAAGACGAAGTACGCTTTACTCGGATGAGCCTTATTTATCGGCCGATCCTAAGTAAGTTATTGGACCGCTGCGGGCTATGGCAGCTCCGTAGCAACACTTAGCGCTTTAGTGCGATGCGGTCAGGCTTCGTCCGGCCTGACGAGCTCCCGTTGACGGAGGATCCAGGTGGCGGCCAGCAGGAGGATGCCCGCCGAACCGAGCAGGATCAGCAGATGGTGCCATGCCGGGGCGGGGCTGAGGAACGTGCTGTCGAACAGAGGGCTGCGCTGCGAGGCCGGACGGTTCATCCAGGTTACGAGCAAGCAGCGGAGGTGGTACTGGACGCTGAAGTGGTTGATCATCGCCGGCAGCCACACCACCAGCACCTCCATCAGGGCGGCGTAGGCCACGGCCGCCACCATGGCCCGCTGCAAGAACACGACGCTCAAGAGGATAAATATCGCACCGTAGACCAGGCACGAGAGCAGGCAGAGCGCGGCCAGCGGGACGACCAAACGTGAGACGTCGATTGGCCCGCGGAGCACCCACAGACAGATCCGTAGGCTCAACAAGGCACAGACCGCCGTCCAGGCTACCGCGGCGAGGTACTTGCCCGCCAGAATCGATCCCCGGCCGCCGGGGCGGACCGTGAGGTAGGTCCAGGTCCTCGCCTCCAGCTCCCAGTGGATGGCCGGCGTGGCCCAAAGCAACAGGCCCATCAGGCAAAGCACTTCGGGAATCAGGATGAACAGGGCAATCTCTGCAAAGTCGTTGTGTCCCAGGCGTTCCCCGTAGTGCTGCAACAGGGATATGATGCCCACGGGAAACAGTGCCAATGCGGCCACAAACAGCAACCTCCGCCAGGTGAGCGTGCGGCGAAACTCGAACTCAAAGACGGACCAGATTGCCCGGGGACGCATCACGACCTCCCGCGGTGGATCCGCAACAGGGATTCAAACAGGGCCTGCAAGGAGTCGCCGGTGGAGCGGAATTCCTCGATGCGGAGGTCGGTTCCGGCAATCCACTCGGGCAGGCGGTTGTAGATGGTGGCCGGGCTGCGGGTGGCCAGCACCAGCGTCTGGCCGTCGTCGGTGAAGCGGAGGGGCTGGACGGCGTCGGTCTCGAGCAACCGCCGGGCCAACTGGGGGGCGTTGCTACAGCGGATACAAATCTCGTTGGGTACGTCGGCCAGCAGGGCGTGCACCTCCTCGGCCGAGCCGGAGGCCACCAGCCGGCCGCCGCAGATCAACAAGAACGATTGGGTGATCGCCTCGACCTCGTGGAGGATGTGGCTGGCCAACAGCACCCCCTTGCCCGCTTGAATCCACTCTCGCAACAGCACGGTCATCTGGTGACGGCCTACCGGGTCCAGCCCGTTGAAGGGTTCGTCGAGGATCAGCAACTCCGGGTCGTGGGCGAGGACCTGGGCGAGCTTGGCCCGTTGGCGCATTCCGCGGGAATAGCCGCCGATGGGCTGGCGCATGGCGCCGCCCAACCCGACCAGCTCCAGCGCCTGCCGGGCCCGCCGGCCGGCCTCCCGGCGTGTGAATCCGTGAAGCTTCAACAGATAGCTTACCCAGTCCAGCCCGGTGACGTTGGGATAGAGCAGGTCCTGTTCGGGGCAGACGCCGATGCGGCGTAGCAATCGGGTGTTGTTCCAGGGGCGGTGGTCCAGCGTGCGGACCTTGCCCAGGGTGGGGCGGAGTTGGCCGGTGATCAGGTTCAGCAGGGTGCTCTTGCCCGAGCCGTTGGGGCCCAGCAGGCCGTAGGCCCCCGAGGGGAGCGAAATGGTGACGTCGTTTACGCCGATCACCGAGCCGTACAGTTTGGTGACGTGCTGAAGTTGAATCATCAGTGATACCAGACATACCGGCAATATCTGTACTGCCGCCGGGAAGAATCAAATCCGCATGGGAGAGGAAACGCGATGAAACAAGACGATCAAGGAGACCACGGCAATCGCCGCCAGCAGTCCCGCCGACGGCAAGACTTCCGACAGACTCTTCTGGAGCCCGAAGATCCAGGTCTGCACCTGTCCCAAGCTGTGGTAGAGCGAAAGCAGGACCCAGCGTTCCGGGAGGGCAGAGCCCAGGGTGCTTTCCAGAATCAAGTAGGCCACCAGCCCCAACAGCCACGCGGCAAACCACGCGAAGCCGGCGTAGAACGTTCTCGAGGTCAAGGAAGAAAAGGCCAATGCCAGGGCCGCGGTGGGAACCATCAACACCACCGAGGCCCCCAGGATCCGCAGGGGCAGGTCCCAGGTCGAGGTGATCACCGCCGTGTCGGGCGGAGACAGCAGCACGCCGAGCAGGTATAGAGACAGCGCAGGAAGGGTGGTGATCAGCATCACGTAGGTACAGACCACCGTCAGCTTGCCCAGGATGTATTCCACGCGGGTCAGCGGACGGGAGAAATACAGAAGGAAGGCCCGGGAGTGAACGTCCTTGGCCACCAGCGGCGGCGCGATCAGCCCGACCACCAGGGCCATCAGCAGCCCTTGCGGATAGCGGAAGAACATCAGCAGCAGCCACGTCCAGGCCGTGTGCCGTGCCACGGCCGGATCGCCCGTCTGCAACGCCTCTCGCACCACGTCAGTTCCCGGGAACGGGCCGACGAACCCCAGGGCAATCTGCATGTAGCTCCGGTTCGCTAACGCCTGCTCGAACAGAAACAGCGCCACGCCCAAGTAGAGCGCCGGCACCCAGGCCAGCAGCAACAGCCGCCGCAGCCAACGGTTTTTCCACGCCAGGGCGATGCCGGTCTGCGCGATCACCCAAAACCGCGTTACCTCGGGCATCAACCGCCCTTGCCAGGCTCGGTAGCCGAGATCATGAATCGGCACGGTCGTCCTCCCGCACGGCATCCAGGAAGATCTGTTCCAGGGAGGTCCGCGCCATGCTGAAGGTGCGGATACCGACTCCCGCCTCGCGGGCCCAAATCCACACCCGCCGAGCGACGCTCTCGTCGGCGTCGGCGAGCCTGAGCGTTCCCTGGCTGTTCTGCTGCACTTCGAGCCCCTCGCGTCGAATCCGGTCGGCCAGCAACTCGGGCTGTCCGAACACGCGGACTTCAAAGGCGGGCGAGGCGGGCCGGGTGAGAACCTCCAACCGCTCCACGATCCGCACGCGTCCGCGGGCGAGGATGATCACCGTCTCGCAGACCGTCTGCACGTCGGGGAGGATGTGGGTGGAGATGAGCACGGCCTTGCCCGCCCGGTCCGACAGCACCCGAATCCGATCCAGCATTGCTTCCCGCTCCTCCGGATCCAGCCCCGCGGTGGGCTCATCCAGGATCAGAAACGGGGGGTCGTGGACGATTGCCTGGGCGAACTTCAGTTTCTGCCGCATCCCGGCGGAGTACGTCTCCACGTCTCGATATCGCTCTTGCTCGATCCCGCAGAAGTCCAGAATCTCATGTGCCCGCCGCAAGGCCTCGACCGAGGGCAGTCCGGAGAGCCGCGCGGCAAACCGCAACATTTGCACACCGCTGAGGCCGGCGACGTAGCAGTCGTCTTCGGGCATGTAGCCCACTCGGGCCCGAATTGCCCGGACTTGCCGCCGAAGCTCATGGCCGAGGACCTGCCCCGATCCGGACGTCACCTGGACGAGGCCCAGCAGGACTTTGATAAGGGTAGTCTTGCCTGCCCCGTTGGGCCCCAAGAGGCCGGTGATGTGGGGACCGATCGACAACGACACCTCGTCCAGGGCCCGGAGCCGGCCGTAGTCTTTGATGATCTTGTCCAGCTTGACCAGGGTGTTCATCTGAGGTTGCCCGGCAAGGAAAGCGACCGGAGTTTGCCGCCTATTCGTTTAGTTCGTCGAAAGCGGAGGAATCTTGGCGAGCTGGTCGAGCACTCACCGGGGACCGGACCTGTTGTCACCCCCTACTGTGGTGGTTGGGCGGCACGCTGAAGACATGATCCGGCAGACGATCGGAGGATTCTCTGGAGTGACCGGTTTGAACCCCGCATTTGGCGGGTCTAACAGAGGTGGAGACCGGCCACGTTCGCCCCCAACTTAAGCCGCCGCGACGGATTTGCATACCGTCTGGCGCGGATTATTCATCGAGTATCCGTTTGGCAGGCGGGCAAGGTAAGCCCGCTAAGCGCCACCGCGTAGGGACCGCGCCAAATGAGGCATTTCGGTTCGGACTCAGATCGATGAGTGTGGGGATACGGGGGGCCGACGTACCGTCGGCCGCTATTGACACTCAGGAAAGTAATGTCCACCTGGTTCCCAAGCTCCAGCTTGGGAACCGCCCCTGCCCGGCCCCCTCCCGCCGACACTTGGTTCCCAAGCTGGAGCTTGGGAACCAGGGAACGTCCACGCCATCGGTTTTCTGAGGATCAATAAACGTGTTTGTCGGCGGCGCAACGGTGTTTGGCGGCCGCCGGTACGGCGGCCTGAGCGTTGCGCGACCCAAGAACTGTCAGGAAAGCAACTTGCGCCGCGAGACGATCCCACTCGGTGTCGGGAAAAACCGCATGAATGCGGTCATTACGAACGACCTCTGACGGGTTGGACGCATGTTCAAGCCCAGGGTGCCTCGTGGTGGGGTAGACCCCCCTAGCGCCGGCCGAGTGAGCATTTCTCGCTGGCTGGGGGAACGTCCCTGCCGCATGAACGTCAATTACTGGGGCGGATGAGCGTTCTCGGGGGCAAAGTCGGCAGGTCGGCCGGGGACCACGAAATCCGGGAATTCGAACATTCTCTGGAATCAGTCCGACACATGGCCGCCGGCAAGCGCAAAATAACTGTAGTAGCGCGCTCATGAGTGATCAACACGAAGCAGAGATAGCCCGGGGGTTGCGGGCGGGCAAGAGGGAAGCTTGGTGTGCGCTTTACGACAGCCATGCCGAGCGGGTGTGGTGTTTGTGTGCGCGGCTGATGGGGCCGGTCTCGGCCGACGTGGCCGACGTGGTCCAGGAGACGTTTCTGGCCGCCGCCCGCTCCGCCGCCAGCTACGACGCCTCGCGCGGCTCGCTCTGGGGGTGGCTGAGCGGAATCGCCCGTAAACGCGTTGCGCTCTACTTCCGCCGACAGAAGCGGCACGATCGGCTGAAGAGCGTTGACGGGCGCCTGGCCGCGGGCCGAGAGCAGATCGTCCGCTGGCTGGAAAACCGCCAGTCCACCCCACCCGAAGCGCTGGCCACCGCCGAGCTTTCGTGGCTGGTTCGGGCGACCTTGGCCGGGTTGCCGGCCCAATACGAGAGGCTGTTGATCGCCAAGTACCTTGAGGAAGTCACCGTGGGACAAATCGCCGCAGAAGAGGGCTGCTCCTCGACGGCCATCCGTTCCAGGCTGGCCCGGGCACGCCGGGCGTTTCGCCGGGCCTTTGCGAAAACGTCGAGAAGTTCCGCTGACGCGGGAGCGGGAGGACGCCATGAATCGTGAAGACGACAAATGGGATCAGCAGCGGCTGGCCGCCTTGCTGGCCTCGCTCAGCAGGGACGCGGCACCTCCCGATCGCCAGTTCCTCGCTCGGCTCCGCGGAGTTTCTGAGGAAGCGTTCGCGGCCGAGTTCTCTCAGCAAACCCAACTTTCGGGAAGGAGACGTCGCATGTATTTCATCGCGATGCGGATTTCGGCCGCGGCCGCCGCGGCTGCCATCGTGGTCGCTACCTGTCTTTGGTCGGTCACCAGTGCCGACGATGCCCTGGAATTCGGCAAGGTGCTGGAGAAGATTGCAGAGGCCGATACGGTCCACTTGAAAATTACCCGCGACGGCAAGGCCGGCCAACTCTGGGTCAAGCAACCGGACCAGGGCAAGCAGCCGCACCGGTTGCGATGGAATCACCCGGACGGCACGTACCGCATTGCCCACGGCAACCGGCTGTGGGTGGTTGACGAGAAGGCCAACCGGGCGACCTCGGGACCGGCGCCCTATTTCCGCGAGGGCCAGCAGGGACTCGATTTGCTGGCGTTGCTGGATTTGCCGGGCAAGGGGGATCGCAAGAGTCTCTTGAGTGCGCGCCCGGCGGAGCAAATCCAGCGAGATGGCCGCCAATGCAACGTCTATCGCATGGAAGTCGCGGCCCGGGAGAAAGAGATCCGGATCGAAGCCCTGGTGGACACCGGCACCGGAATGCTGCGGACGCTGAAGACAATAACCCGCCGTGACGGCCGGGTGGAGCCGGTCACCACCCTGGACGTGCTGGCGATCGACAAGCCGGTCGACGAGAGCCTGTTCATCGTGGGAGAGACGCTGACCGAGGACGGCCGCGTGGGCAAGGTAACCGACGTGCAGGGGATCATCTCGGTCAAGCCGGTGATGCACCGCCGCTGGACCCCGCTGGCCACGCACATGTTGATTAAGCCCGGCGATTGGGTGCGGACCGACGTTCGCGGGGCCAACGCGGTGGCCTTGCGGCTGGTCAAGGAGACTTTCGTCACGCTGGGCCCCGGCTCGCTGGTCGAGGTGATCAAGCCCAACCAGGTCCGCGTGGTCCACGGCGTGCTGAAGGTGGTCGCCGACCCCAAGGCCCCCGTGGAGGTGCTCGGTCCGGGCGGACTGAAGATTCAGATCAAGCGCACGCAGATCTACCGGCTGGAAAATGAAAAGCTGGTCCGGCTGGACAAGGCCCCGCTGTGGCTCCAGGGGTTCGAGGGGGCGACCAGCAACGAGTCGATCGGCTCGTTGGTGGCCAAGGTCGAGGGCCGCGACGTGCCGCTGACGGTCGGCTACCACAAGGTGTCGGTCGATATTCGCGACCAGATCGCGCGGACCGTGATCGAGGAGTCGTTCGTCAACCACACCAGCAGCCGGCTAGAAGGCGTGTTCTACTTCCCCCTGCCGCAGGATGCTTCGATCTCGGGATTCGGGATGTGGATCGGCGGCAAGCTGGTCGAGGCCGACGTGGTCGAGAAGCAGCGGGCCCGCGAGATCTATGAACAAATCCTCCGCGAGAAGCGGGACCCGGGCCTGCTGGAATGGACCGGCGGCAGCATTTTCAAGGCCCGGGTGTTCCCCATCGAGGCCCACAGCGAAAAGCGGATCAAGATCACCTACACCCAAGTGCTGCCGCTCAGAGGCGGTCGGTACCGGTACAGCTACGGCCTGCGGAGCGAACTGCTGAAGCAAAACCCGTTGCGCGAATTGGCAATCGACGTGAAGCTGAGTTCGGTGATGCCGCTGGCGGGCGTGAGTTCACCCACGCATACGGCCCGGATCGACAGCACGCGGCACTCGGCCCACGTCGAGTTCAGTGCCCAGGAGTACACGCCCACGCGGGATTTCGAGGTGGTCGTCGAGCTGGCCGGGAGCCAGTCGGAGGTGGTGCTGATCCCGCATCGCCGCGGCGACGACGGCTATTTCATGATGCTCTTGACGCCGCCGGCCGGAGAGGGTCAGTGGCAGCGGGAGATCCTGCCCGACGGCAAGCCGACGGAGCTGTTGATCCTGGCCGACACCTCGGCCTCGATCGACGCCGAGGGGCGGAGAGTCCAAGCCGAGTTCGTGGCCTCGCTGCTCTCGTCGCTTACGCCGGAGGACAAGGTCAACCTGGCCTGCTGCGACGTCGACTGCGACTGGGCCTTCAAGACGCCGGTGGCGGCCAACGACGAGAACATCAAGGCGGCCCGCGATCTGCTCACCCGGCGGGTGCCGCTGGGCTGGACCGATCTGGACAAGGCCTTCGCCTCGGCGATTGGGCAATGCCGGCCGAATACGCAGGTGATCTACGTCGGCGACGGTATCGTGACCACCAAGGACGCCGATCCGGTCACCTTCGGCAAGCGGCTGAAGCTTCTCTGCCAGGGCAAAGCCGTCTCCTGCCATGCGGTCTCCGTCGGCAGCAGTTACGAGTCGATCGTCTTGAAGACCATCGCCTCGCTCGGCGGCGGTTCGGTCCGCCAGATCAGCGGCGAGCGGACGCCCCAGGCGGTCGCCCTGGAGCTGCTCGGCGAGATCTCCAAGCCGACCATCCGCGACCTGAAGGTCGAGTTCAAGGATATCCGCACCGCCCGGGTCTACCCGGAACAACTGCCCAACCTGGCCGCCGGCACGCAGCAGATCCTCTTGGGTCGCTACCTGCCGCAAGGCGTGGATCAGCAGGGCGAAGTGATCGTGACCGGCCGGCAGGGCGGCCAGCCGCTGCGGTTCCACACCCGCGTGTCGCTCAAGGACGCCGAGCAGGGCAACTCGTTCATTCCCCGGCTTTGGGCGCGGATGCACCTGGACGCCCTGCTTCAGCAGGGGGCCTCTTCGGCGGTCAAAGACCAGATCATCGCGCTATCGGAAGAGTACCACATCATGACGCCCTACACGTCGCTGCTGGTCCTGGAAAGCGATGAGGATCGGGAAAGGTTCAAGGTCAAACGCCGCTTCCAGATGCGCGACGCCGAGCTATTCTTCGCCGAAGGCCGCGACAAGGTGGACTACGAGCTGGTGCAACAGCAGATGCGTCGGGCGGGCAACTGGCGGCTGGGGCTCCGCCGCGGGGTGCTGCGGGAGCTGCTCGGCCTGGGCCGCGATATTCGGATCTTCCAGCCACAACAACGCCCCGCCGGCATGCGCGGAATGGGAATGGGCGGCATGGGCATGGGCGGCGGGTTTGACTACAACGCCCGCCTTGGACGGTCTTCCTTCTCTTCCGGGGCCATTCGGGGTCCCATGAGCGAAGCCGGAGGACGCCCCTTCCCCACGGGTCAGGACGGGATCTATGAAGGGTTCCACGCCCTCGACAACCGGCTCGGGCTGCCCGGCGAAGAGATGTTCGCCGCCGATAAGCAAGCTGATGGTGAGTTTCAGAAGAGCATTGAGGCCCTGGGCGAGCCCAGCGTGGCCCAGGACAGGGCCCTGCGGATGGACGGCGCCGAGCCTTTTGACTTTGAGGCCGCCGCATCGCTGGTCCCCAAGGCGCCGTCGCGTGCCGGAGAGCGGTTCCGAACGGAGTACTCCGGGCGCGAGATCGCGTTCGGAACACGCACCGGCAGAAGCACAGTTGACCGGAAGGGTAGGCTTATCTCGGGCTACCTTGGCGACGGGTGGAGGGGGCGGTATTGGCCGGGACGTTACACCTCATGGCTGGGGACCCTCTTCCCCCATTTGCCGCCGGCCCCGAAGCCTGAAGAACCCTTCAGGCCCGAGAAGCCCTGGCCGGCCCCGGCACGGGAGTTGGCCAAGAGTCTGCTGCGGACCGGACACCTGGCCGGTCTGAAAGGGGGGCTGCGGATCGATCGGCAGGTCGAGGGTTTCGATCCCCGCTGGGACAGACTCACTTCGCGTTCGGAAACCCTCGAGCTGGTCTCGCCACGGGCCTGGCTGGTGCGCTCCGGCGGATACGGGTCGCAGACCACGGTGCGGTGGTGCGATCCTAAGCAGCGAGGCGTTTTCACCAAGTCTTTCCAGCTCGGCCGGCTGCGGGAGTCCACGCCGCTCGATCTCGGCAAGCCGCCGCTGGGACTGGCGAGCCACGTGCTCAGGCCGCTGGATCGGACCTACCACAATTACACGGTGGAATTGAAGCCCCAAGCCGACGAGCAGACACTACTGGTCCTGAAGCAGCCTACCAACCCGGATTCCGAGGTCCACATCCTGGTCGATACGGGCCGCAAGGTAGTCCTGGCGATCGAAAGCCTCCAGGAAGGCAAGGTCACGTCGAGCACGAAGTTCGACCAGTTTGTCGAAATCGCCGGCGGTTGGTGGGCCGGCCGCAGCCAGAGATTCGATAAGGAACGGCGCCGGACCTCGGTGACCACGGAGAAGCTCCAGTTGCTCGCCGCCGACGCGCTGGATCGGCAACTCAAAGGACAACTGGCGGGCCGCGATCGGGTGCAGTTCCTCGGTGAGCCGCGGGTGAAAGTCACTGACGCCAAACGGGCGCTGGGCGGCGGCAAGGCCACCTTTGACGACCGGATGACGCTGCTGCTGCACTTCTGCGACACCCAGCAGTGGCCGCGCGTGCTGGAACATCTCGAACAGGCCGAGAAGCTCGCCGGCGACAAGCCCGGGCTCCGCTGGGTCCGCAACGCCGTGCTGAACAACAGCCGGCGCCGCGAGGAGCTGAAGCAGCGGGTCCTCGACGAAGCCGCCCGGCTTGCCAAGCCGCCGGCCGGCGGCAAGGTCGATTCCGAGGAACTCTACCTCGCCGACTATCTGGTCGGCCAGGCGTCCAGCGTCCTGCAAGCCAACGAGATGCTCGCCCTGTTGGACGCCTTCAAGCCCATCTACGGACGCCAGACGGAACATATCCTGGCCATGAAGCGCTGGACCGGCAACCGGGTGAATTATCTGCGGCAGGCGGGCCGGCCGGATGAAGCCCTGAAGCTCCAACAGCAACTGGCCAAGGAATATCCCCACGACTACCACTTGCAGCAGCAGTACGCCGAGACCCTGGCCAACGTGGGCGAGTACGAGGCCGCTTACGCCTGGCTCGACCGGGCGATCACCGATGAGGCCCAGTGGCGGACCCACGAAGACGATACCCTGCGGCAGACCTACACCCAATTGCTGAGCAATCAGGGGCGGTGGCCGGAGATCGCCGAGTACCTGGCCCGCTGGGTCGAGCGAAAGCCGGAACCGCTCACCGCCTACCAGCAGTATCTGGGTGCCTTGATGCGGACCAACCAGATCGACAAGGTCAATTCGCTGATCGCCGCGTGGCTGAAAGAGGGCCGCAGGGCCGGCAAGCTGCCGCCGGACGTTTCCAGCCGACTCCAGGCGGCCGTCTCGCAGGCCTTGGGCCAGGGATACGGGATGCGCACCCGCCGGATCGACGAGCAGTGGCTGGACCCGCTGGCGGCGACTGTCCGGTTCTTCGCCCGGCACGAGACGCGAGCCAACATTGCCGGCCAGATCATGGGTCACGGGCAGTTCCGGGGGAGCGACCAGTGCCGGAAGCTCCGCAAGAGGTTCGCCGGCGTGCTGAGGGCCGAAACGCCCAAGCTGAAGCCGGCGGAAATCGAGCGGCTGGTGGGCTGGATCTGGCCGAACGATCCGGTGGTGGAGGCGGACGTGTGGAAGCGAATCGCGGCCGGTCTGCACAAGCGATGGTCGGCCGAGTCCGATCCGAAAGTCAAACACCAGCTTGCCCAGCCGCTGGTGCGAATCCTTTCCGGCCGGCTGAGCGCCGAGGAATACCTGGCTTTCCTTCGCGAGCAGTTGAAGGAGGGGCCCAAGAAGCATCGGGCGCACTACGCCAACCAGCTTTTCAACGCCCTGCTGGGCCAGCCATGGTCGGCGGAGTATGAGGACGAGGCGTTGGGGCTCGTGGAGCAGCTTTCCGACGCGGAACAGCCCGCCCAGAGGCTCTTGGCCCAGGTGCAGGCCCTCTACCGGCTGACGGACCGCATGGTCAAGGCCCGCTACGACGCCCGGATGGCGAAGGTGGAGCATCAGGAAGACCTGACGCGGATTCAGCTCCGCGAGAAGCAGGAGGAGAATCTGCGGCTGGCCCGGGAAGGGTTCGCCAACCGGCTGCGCAAGGCCCGCGGCGGTGGGGGGTATCTGCGGATGCGATACCCCCCCACCGCGCAGCATCCGCAGGCACTCGCCCAGTGGATCAACGTCGAACGGCTCTACCTGGAGACGCTGCTGGGGCGGAACCTCGATCACGTGGGGCAGGAGTGCTGGGAGTTTCTCGGTCCCAAGCCCCCCAAGCCGGCCGCGACCGACGCGGAACCGGACGTGGGGCGACGGATCGACGCGGTTCTGCGGAGCCGGCACCTGGTCACGCTGGCCAACCTGGCCGCCCGGAAAGGCGCCAAGCCGGCGTTGATCAAGCGCCTGCTGAGCTACGTCGACGAGGGCATTGCCCAGAGCCCACCCGAGGATACCGGTTGGAAACACACCAAGTATCAACTGCTGGTGGCCCTGGATCGCGCGAAGGACTTGGAGAAGGACCTCGAGCAGTGGGTCCGAGCCGACGACCCCGACAACTTCTGGCGGGTCTCGCTGGGCTATCTGCTGGCCGAACAGGGGCTGGGCAAGCTCGAAAGGGCCGTCACGCTCTTCGAAGCGGTAGAGGCCGAGGACGAGCTGGGCCCGAGCGAGTATCGCACGCTGGCCAACTGGTACATGGTCCTCGACCGCCGCGAGCGGTACGAAGAGTCGTTGATTGCGGCGTTCAAGACCATGGAAGAGTGGCGGCTGAGCAATTGGATTTCCGGCAAGCTGCGGCCCTGGCAGCGGAGCGACGGGGAATTGCCCGGCGAGCTGGATAAAGACGTCCTGCGGGTTTTCGCCGCGTTGTTCCAGAAGTCGGGTTCTCCGCAGAATCACCTCTGGCGTTTGCGGGAGTTTTACCAGGCCACGCGCGATTTCCGCCTGCTGACGGGCCTGGCCGACGCGGTCGTGGGACACACCGCCGGCAAGGTCTATCCATTCCTCCAGGGCATGGACTCGGTGTTCTCGGAAATCCGCGAGGAGGCGACCGTGGACTCGATCGTCGAGCAGATTGGGAAGGTCCGCCAGCGGGCGAAGACCACGGTGGACCACCGGGCGCTCGATCTGCTCGAAGTCCTGGTCGAGCGCCGGGCCTCAGAGGTCATGAATCAGCCCGGCCCGCACGTCGAAAAGGCCCTGGCCGCGCTGCGCCGGGCGTTCCAGCGCGAGTGGTCGGCCGGCGAACCGCGGTTGATGGCCGATCTGCTGGCGGGCCTGGGTAGAATCACCCAGCCGAAGCTCGCCGCCGAACAGATCCGCCAGTTGGAGGTTCTGCACAACGGCGCGGCCGGGGGCACGCTGGACCGGCTGCACATCGGCCATCGCCGGGCGAATTGCCTGTGGAATTACAGCCGGTACGGCGAAGCCATCGATCTGCTCCAGTCGGCGCTTAGCGAATACCAGGCGGCCCAGGGCGGTGTGCTGCCTACCCATGCCAACAACGCGCTCGAATCGTTCGTTTCCTACCTCGAATCGCGTGGACACCACGCCCGGGGCGAGAGCGTCCTGTTCGAGCAATTGGGGCATCCGGTCAACCAGCAGCAGACCTACTGGCTCGGACAACGACTGTATCAGCTTTATGAGAGTGCGATACGAAACGACGGTGAGGTTTCCCTGGGCGGGGGCTTGGAGCTTTATCGAGTGGTCCAGCGGAAGATCCAGAACGAACTCGGCACGCCCGACCACAACCATCGCTACAACCTGATCAACCGGCTGTGTGGGATCTACCGCGCCGCCCACCAGAAAAAGCTCGAGGGCCACGTTGACGACCTGCGGGCGTTCGCTTTCAAACGGCTGCCGGAGGTGCTGGGGCGTCAGACGAACAACTACCAGTCCATCGTCAGCCAAGTGGCCGACACGCTTCACAACCTGGCGGGGGCCCGCGACGGCGTGGCGTTTCTGGTCGAACGGATCGAGAACGAGCCCAACTGGTTCCGCTACAACAACGACGACGGCTGGAATCGGCACGGCTCGCGGCTGGCCCGGTGGCGCTCGGAAGCCAAGCAGCTCGACCGCGGCCTGGAAGAGCGGCTGCTGAAGATCGTCCTGGACGAGCTGCGCTGGGACCTCGAGTCCCGCCAATCCCGCAACCGCGTGATGTACAATCGCCACCACAGCTACTACTGGAAGGAAAAGGAAGACAACTTCCGGCAGACCGCCGAGGAGGTGTACGCCCAGCGGAAGGCCTCGGGAGCGGCCGTGCAGTACATCGCCGATTACCTGTATCGCGGCCTGAATCACTTCGACCGTGCCATCGAGATCCTCTTCATCGCCCACGGCGAAAAGCGGCTCGACGAAAGCGGGCAGTCGAAACTGGTGGCGTTCTTGCATGAACGGAAGCGTTTCGGTGAATCGATCGCCGTGCTGCAACCGCTGGTCGAGCTTCGGCCCGGCAAGATGCAGTACCGCGTGCGGCTGATGCACGCCTACTTCCAGACCAAGCGCCGGGCGGAGTTGCTGGCGCTGTTGAAGCAGACCGACGAGTATTTCCACCAGGAAGGCCGCTGGACGGAAAGTCCGATGGCCGCGCTGGGCAAGAGCTGCCTGGACAACCAGCTCTACGAACAGTCGGCGGCGTACTACGAGGAATTGATCCCCTTGCACCAGCGGACGCGTCCGGGGCGTGGGATCGGAGGCGGTACGCTCTCGTTGTACTACGGCTACATGGCCCGGGCGTACGCCGGGTTGAAAAACACGCGGAAGGCCGTGGACGCGGCCTGCGGGGCGATCGTCAGTTGGGGGCCGACGCACAAAAACCGCGCCGACGCGCTGAAGGCACTCCACCAGGTGCTCCGCGACGCGCCCGACCTGGATCGCTACGTCGGCGAGCTGGACGAGGAGGCCGAGAAGAGCGGGAAACACAACACGATCGTGCGCAAGGCCGTTGGTGTGGTGTATGCCGAGAAGGGGCAGTACGCCAAGGCGATCGCCCAACTGAAACTGGCCTGCGAATTGCAGCCCAACGACACCGAAACCCACCAGCAGTTGGTGGCCTGCTACGACAAGCAGGAAGACAAGGAAGGGGCCATCCGGCAATTGCTGGCCTCGCTGCAACTCTCGCGGCGCGACATCCAACTCTACAAGGATCTGGGACGGCGGTTCGACGAGTTGAAGCGGCCGAAGGAAACGGAGCGGGCTTACACGTCGATCGTGGAGATGCTCGCCCACGAATCGGAAAGCCACACGCTGCTGGCCGAGATTCGCCAAGGGCAGGATCGTTGGGACGAGGCCATCGGTCACTGGCAGCGGGTGTCGCAGATTCGCGCCCTGGAGCCGACCGGCCTGCTGAAGCTGGCCGCCGCCCAGATCCACCAGGAGCAATGGGACGCGGCGACCGAAACGCTCCGCAAACTCGAGGGCAAGGGCTGGCCGTCGCGCTTCGGCGACGTCCGCAGCCAGGTGCACCAGCTCGAAAGGCAGATCGAAGGGAAACGCAAGAAATAACCAAGGCTCCTCGCGTCTTTCCGACCGATCGTTACCCCGAGAACCGGCCCGTTCGCCCGTTGATCCGTCGCCCCCTATTCTCGCGGGGGCGGCAGCGTGGGCGGAACACCTGCGCTTGGTGCCGGGGCGGTGTGCCCCTCTGCCCGGGGCAGACGAACGGATCGCGAGCCCGGCCTGCTGCATTTGGGACAGCAGGCGTATCCTCCGGTCCGACCCCGCGTGGTATAATTCAGGTGTCGCGGCTGAGAGTTTGCAGAGAGATCCCAGAGGCGCTGGGCCCATGCTGACGGTTTTCGTAGTTTCCGACGCCACCGGCGAGACGGCGGAACGGATGGCCCGCGCGGCTCTGATCCAGTTCGGCAACACGCCGGTCAGGTTGGCTCGGCGCGGAGAGGTTCGTACTGCGGAGCAGGTACGTGCGGTGGTGCAGGAGGCCAGCGGGGGTGACTGCATCATTCTCCATACGCTGGTTTCCGACGAATTGCGGCGACTGATACTGGCGGAATCCCGCCTGCACGGGGTCGATTCGTTGGATGCGATCGGCCCGATGCTGGAGCGCGTCGCCACCCACCTGAGGCTCACACCGCAAGAAAAGCCCGGGCTGTTCGAGCAGTTGACGGAGGCCAAATCGAGAGAAATCGAGGCGGTCGCCTTCGCCTTCCGCCATGACGACGGACAGAACACCGAAGAACTCGACGGCGCGGAGGTGGTGCTGGTGGGCGTATCGCGCACGATGAAGACGCCCACGATGCTCTACTTGGCCTACCGGGGGTGGTTCGCCGCGAACGTTCCGATTGTCCTGGGGCTGGGGCTGCCGGCCGCGGTGCTGTCGGTGCCGTCGGAGCGGGTGTTTTGTCTGTTGATGAACGCCGGCCAGTTGCAGGAGCTGCGGCGTGCCCGGGCAGACGGCGAAGGCATTCCCGCCGAGCCCTACACTTCGCTGGAGCACATCAGAAGGGAGCTGCTCCACTCCCGGCAGCTTTGCCGGGACCATCGCTGGCGGAGTATCGACGTAGCGGGCAAATCGGTTGAAGAGGTCAGCCGGGAGATCATTGCCTTGCTGCCCAAGGAAGAGCCCCAACGTCGGCCACCGGATTAGGATCGGCCGGAAAATAAGTTCAGTGCTCCGAACTCGTGCCCAAGCTCTGGTTGGGCGCGCACTTCCGGGAAGCTCTGCTTCCCAAATGGGCGAAGCAAAGCTTCGCACAATCGGGCTCCCAAGCCGGAGCTTGGGAGCCAGGAAATGAAGCAGAGCTTCGCACAATCGGGCTCCCAAGCCGGAGCTTGGGAGCCAGGATTCCAAACAATGCGTCGGCGTCTGCGTGCGCCCGAGAGGACAGCGCCTATCCCGGGCGGCACGCAGTTGCCGCACAATACCGGTCGGCTGCCCCGATTGCCGGCCGGTAGACGGCGCGGCAATGATACCGAGAAAAGGGAATCCTACGATGTCTGCTCCAGACCCATGCGGAAGCGATGCGAGAACCGTACGACAACTGGTTAGCTGGGTATTCTGCCTTGGCCTGCTTATCGGTGTCGTCAGATCCAATATGGTGAGGGCGGGAGAGTGAATCGGCCCAACGTCCTGCTGCTGGCGCTGAAGCAGGCCGAAGACGGAGACGGGGTCGTCGTCCGCCTCGTCGAGACCGAGGGCAAAAAGGTCGAGCCCACGCTGACCCTGCCGCATCTGACCGTTAGGAAGGCGTACCGTACTAATCTGGCGGAGGAAAACCAGGAAGACCTGCCGTCCACCCCGCATGGGGTCACGGTGCCCGTCAAGGCCTTTGGGATCACCACGGTCCGCCTACAGACTCCCCCGTGATGCTGTCCGCCCTCCAGGGAATCGGCAAGGCTGACACTACCGCGCCGGGTTGAGGAGTTGCAGGTGGGAGCTATCAGCGATCCGTTGTCATTTCCCGTGTGTTGGCTTTATCTCAGTCTTCGCCGCAATTGGTCGAGCAGATGCGTACTGAGCCTTGCGCGGGCCAATTCGCCGGTGCCGCCGAGTCGAACTCGCCGCGTTTCGAGAGGGCCACCGGGCGCCTTCAGCGCGACCTCCACGAAGCGGGCGCCGCGTTCATCCGGCCGGGCCTCGCCGACGGCAAGCGCCCAGCGGCTCCCGGTCAGATCGGCCGCCGCGGAAGCCAGCAACTTCGCCCGCTGGGCGTTCGACGTGGCGGCCGTCCAGCGGTCGTCGGACACGCGGAGCAGCCGGCGGAGTTGTTCCTCGGTCGGGGCGACGTAGGCCCCGGCCAGGACCCGGTCGGCGCCGTCCGGTCCGCTGAGTCCCGCCGCCAGGCCGCCGCCGCTTCCCGCTTCGGCCAGTGCCAGCGTGGTCCCGCGTGTCTCCAGCAGCTTGACGACGTGCTGCTCCAAGGACGTTTCGTCGTCGGCATATACGTAGTCGCCGAGGTGCTTCAGGATCTCGCGCTTCAACTTCTCGAGCCGCGCGCGGTCCGGCGGGGCGTCGCCGGGCAGGGAGAAGGTGAAATCGACGCGGCCGCCCTCGAACTGCGAAAAAAGCGTGACGTCGGGCGACAACGGTGCGTGATCCTTGAGCGTCTGGTCAATCTGGGACTGGCCAAGGCCCACGAATCGCAGCGTGATCGAACAGCCCGGCGGCCGGGTGCCGAATCGCCGGCTCAGATACGGTATCAGCTCCTCGCGGACCATGGCCTGCAATTCGCGCGGCGGCCCGGGGAGTGCCACGATCACCGCGTCGGCCGTTTCAAAAACCAGGCCCGTGGCCGTGCCTTTGGGGTTTTTCAAATAGGTGCCGCGGCTTGGCACCCGCGTCTGCCGGCGGAGGTTGGGGCGAAGCCGCTCGGGCGGGACACCGAAGCGCCGCGCCATCCCCCGCAGCACGTCGGGACGTTCCCGAAGCGCGATGCCCGTAAAGTCCGAGAGAGTTTCGCGCGTGATGTCGTTATCGGTGGGGCCAAGGCCGCCGGTCACAATCACCAGCGAGGCCTTGCCGGCGGCAAAGCGTAGCGCCTCCTTCAGATCGGCCTGCTTGTCGTCCACGCACATCGAGCCCGCGCACTGCAATCCCAAGGGGCGAAGGGTCGCAGTCAGGAAGTGCGTGTGCCCGTCGGCGTAAGCGCCCGAGAGCAGTTCGCCGCCGGTGACGACGATCATGTAGCGGACGGGCTGCCGGGGGGCATCGGACGCGGGATCGGCAGCGGCCGCCGGTCGCAGGAGCGCGGCCGAGAGCAACAGCGGCAGCCACGACCACCGCCACAACGGCGGACCGGGGATCCCCGCTTCGTAGCGACGTACCTCCAAGTGGACCTCCAAGGTTTTTTTCCCGGTCATCCCGGCCACTCCCTTTCTTGAGACCAAGTCCTTCCCCTTGCATCACGTGCCTGCTGTATCTTGACGCAATCGAGCGTTCCAGGCAAGCACGGCTGGGCGGCGGCCGACCTCGGCTCGCCGGCCCAGCCGCCGAAGTAGTACCCGCCCGGGCGGGTCGGCGGGAGCGCCTGCCCCGCGGCGGGCGGGGACGGGGCGAAGGGCGGCCACCCGAAGCGGGAGGAGGGGCCGCCGGAACCGGCCCGTGCTCCTTCGGCAAGGATTGACACACGCCGCGGGGTGGACTACAGATGGCCTTTGGTGTCCCGGGCGATCCCGGCACCGGCACGGTAATCCCACGCATGCCCAGGACCGCCAGGCGGTCCCCCGAGAGGATTGGAGGCGAAGATGAGCCGAATCGCGCAGCGGCCGGCAAGGCTCGTGATGATTGTTCTGGCCCTGCTCTCGGGTGCGGCCGGTCGGCTGACGGCCGCACCTCCCAGCCGGGCTTGGCTCGAGAGCTGGAAGAAGCAGAACCAGGAGTGGCGAGCGTTGCATCTGATCGGGCCCCGACCGCAACGACTGCCCGTGACCAGGCGGCTGGTGACCGAAGTGCTTGCTCCGATGGGCATCAACGTGCTGATTCTGGAAGTCGACTACGGATTTCAGTACCGGTCCCACCCCGAGTTGGAGTGCCGCGGCATCACCAAGGACCAAGCCCGCGAGTTGACTCAACTCTGCCGCAAGCACGGCATCCGCCTGATTCCTTTGTTCAACTGCCTGGGCCATCAGTCCTGGGCCGGGAACACCGCGGCCCTGCTGAAGAAATACCCCCAGTTCGACGAAACCCCGCACGTCCCGCAAGACAACAAGGGGATCTATTGCCGGGAATGGTGCCCGTCCCATCCGGAGGTGAACAAGATCGTCTTCGACTTGTTGGACGAACTGATCGACGCTTTTGACGCCGACGCCCTGCATGCCGGGATGGACGAGGTCTTTCTGATCGGCGATGAGAAATGCCCCCGCTGCAAAGGCAAGGACGTCGGCAAGCTGTTTGCCCGGGTCGTCAACGAGCTG
Organism: uncultured Planctomycetaceae bacterium; assembly: GCA_964618095.1. Lineage (GTDB taxonomy): Bacteria > Planctomycetota > Planctomycetia > Pirellulales > Thermoguttaceae > CAZUAM01. The sequence continues at coordinate 19,193 of CAZUAM010000011.1, forward strand.
CATCGACATCTCGTAGAAGAAAAGGACGTGGAGATGCTGATCTGGGGCGATCGTCTGTTGGATGCGGCGACCTTTCCCTACGGCAAATGGGAAGCCAGCGAGACCGGTTCCCACCGGGCGGTGGATCTGATCCCCAAGGACGTGATTGTATGCGACTGGCACTACGGTCGCAGGGAGGACTACCCTTCCGTCCGGTTCTTCCAGCAAAAGGGGTTCCGCGTGCTGCCTTCCACGTGGAGGAATCCGGACGGCGCCGTGGCCCTGATCCGCAACGCCCGCAAGGACGCCACCGACAAAATGCTGGGCACGCTCTTCACCGGCTGGTCTGCGGGAGGCAACGGCGAATACCTGTTTGCCGCGCTGACGGGCCGGGACGGGGTCGACGAGAAGACCGCCGGGAAGCGGATGGAGACGGCCAGGCAGATTGCGGCCACGATCAGGGCGGGCATGAAAGAGTTGACCGGCACGTCCGACACCCCGCCAAAAAAGAGATGACGGGGGCCACGGTCGTCCGGCCGGGATTTGGGGCGTCGGAGAATCGAAAAACCACGCGAAAGCTCACGAAAAGGAGAGATCCGTGTCGGAAACGAAAACAGACAAGACGCCGTCGCGGCGGGAGTTCTTGAAGACGACGGCCGCGGCCGGCGCGGCGACGGTGGGCGGGCTTTCGCTGGCCCGCTCGGCTCACGCCGCCGCCCGGCAGCAGATCCGCATCGGCATGATCGGCTGCGGCGGGCGGTGCTCCGGGGCGGCCTCCCAGGCGCTGAGCCTCGGAAAGGACGTCCGGCTGGTGGCCATGACCGACGTCTTCGAGAAGCGCATGCGGGCGAAGCAGAAGTGGTTCCGGGCCCAGTTTGCCGACCAGTTCGCCGCCACCGAGGAGACCTGCGCCTGGGGCCTGGACGGCTACAAGAGGGTCATTGAGGCGGCCGACGCCGTGCTGATCGCCTGCGCGTCGAAATACCACAGCTTCTACGCCGAGGAGGCAATCAAGGCGGGCAAGCACGTGTTTATCGAGAAGCCACACGCCATCGACCCGGCCGGCTGCCGCCGCCTGCGGCGCGTCTGCAAGCTGGCCAAGGAGAAGAACGTCTCGATCGTCTCCGGCCACGAAAGCCGCTACAGCCTGGCCTACCGGGAGCAGACCAGGCGGATCCACGACGGGGCGATCGGCGAGATCGTCGCGATCCAGTCGATGTTCCTCCGCGCGCCCTATCGCACCGTCGCCCGCGATCCCAAGCTCAGCGAGACGGAATACCAGTTCTCCAACTGGTACCACTTCCGCTGGCTCTCGGGCGACGACGTCACCCAGTCGCTGGTGCACAACCTCGACCGGATGCGGTGGGTGCTCCGCGAGGAGAACCCGGCCTGGTGCTTCGGCCTGGGCGGGCGGTCCAGCTCGTTCGGCGAAGTCTACGGCGACATGTTCGATCACGACACGGTGGTCTACGAATTGAAGAGCGGGCCGCGGATCTACGCGATGTGCCAGACCCGGCTGGGATGCTACCCGAGCTGGGACGATATTCTGCTGGGCACCAAGGGCGTCTGTCGCTGGACGGCCTGCCGGATCGAGGGCGAGACGAGCTGGCGCTACCAGGGCCCCCGCAACGATCCGCATACCGAGGAGCAGAAGATCCTGATCGGCTCGATCCGCCGGGGCCAGCCGGTCAACCACGGAGAGACGATGATCGACAGCACCTACACCGCGATCATGGGCCAGATCGCCTGCTACACGGGCAAGCCGGTCACCTGGGAGCAGATGATGGCGGCCGACTTCGAGTTCGAGCCCAAGCTGGCCGACGTGCGGCTCGAGATGGAAGCGCCGGTCAAGCCCGACGCTACGGGCAACTATCCGCTGCCAAAGCCGGGGTTTACCAACTACTTCTGAATCGCGGAGGCTACCGAAGGCACCGGCAGGGGCTTTGTGCGGGCGTGTGTGAGGTGGCCGCCACGGGCGTTTAGTACTACAGCGCAGCGTGTTTTTGCGGAGTTGGCATAGCTCCGAGTGATTCAATAGCTTAGGACGCGCGCGTGCGAAGTCCTTGTCACAACGTTTAGCGGGCGGGCTTGCCCGCCGTGGAATGCACTGAAAACTCCCGGCGATTTCACGGCGGGCAAGGTAAGCCCGCTAAACAGGACCGTTGCGAAACCCCGCGCTGTAGTATTAGTCCTTGTTCATCGTCCGTGCGCCAAAAACACCACCGGCCCAGGCGCCGGGGTGCGCCTGAAACTTGACCGTCACCCGATCCTTGCCTTGGGTCATCTCGGCCGGAAGGTCGTAGACTTCGTCGTAGAACTTGTTCGGCCTGTTGTTCTGGAGTCGCTGGGTGGCGAGTTTCGTGCCGTCGATGAGGAGGTCGAAGGTGCGGTTGCCGCCGTCGCTGCCCCAATAGGTGACCCACAGCTCCTGCGGTTTGCCGCCCAGGACCTTTATTTCCCACGAGAACCATCCACCGTCGGTGGCGTGGCGCCACCGGCGTCCGCCGAAGTCGCCGGCGGCGGTCCGCTCACCCTGGAGCTTGTGCGACTGCTCGTTCTGCCCTTCGCCGGGGCTGACGTAATCGACCGTGCGGACGTCGAGCAGTTTCCGGCGGGCGAACTCTGCTTTGTGTTCTGCTTCCTTGGCCTGCCACTGGGCGGGCGTGAGGACGTCCCAGTAGACCACGTAATGCCGGCCGCCGTGCATCTTGTAGAATGGTTCCAGCCTCACGCCGCGGTTGGCTTCCGCGCCGGAGACGCGGAACACCTGGGCCGAACCGCTGAAGGTGGAAGGTTTCCCGGGCACGGGTTTGAGACCGGCCAGAAGCTGGTCCTCGCTGGCCACCACCGCCGGGTAGGGTTTGTTGCGATCCACCTCGGCCGAGAGCACCAGCGGGCCGTGCAGGAAAGCGAGGCGGCGGGGGTCGTCGCGAAAGCCTTCAGTGCGGAGGCTGAAAGGCATCGAGATTTCCACGGTATCGCCGCTCTGCCAGGTGCGCGTCACCACGGCGTAGCTGCCGGGCTTGCTCGCGGCGGCTTGCTGCTTGCCATTGACGCGAATCTCGAAGCCGGAACTTGCCCACGCCGGGTGCCGGACGTTCAGGCTCAGCTCGACGGGGCTCCGGCAGCGAAACACCAGCCGCGTGCCGTGCTGGTCGGGATACTTGGTTTCCTGGCGGAGCTTGAGGCCCCGGGCCTTCCAGTTCAGTTCGGAAGCGATGAAGAGGTTCACGTACAGCCGCCTGCCGCCGTCGTGGAAATAGATGCTCCGCCCGTATTTCGCATGGTTCTCCACACCCGTGCCGGTACAGCACCAGAACGAGTCGAACGGCCGGCTGTAGGTCTTTCGCGAGCCGGAGCGCAGCGGCACGTAGTAGCACATCATGCCGGTCTCCGGGTTCTGCGAAGCGAGGATGTGATTGTAGAGCGCGCGTTCGTAGTAATCGGCGTACTCAGCCCGCGGATCCCAGCAGAACAGGTGGCGCGTGAGCTTGAGCATGTTGTAGGTGTTGCAGGTCTCGGTGGTGTTGGGGCCGAGGGCCTCGGACAGCTTCTCTTTGGGCGAAAACGACTCCCCGTTGCTATTGCCGCCGATCACGTAGGAGCGCTCCTTGACCACGGTGTCCCAGAAGAACAGGGAGGCCGTCTTGAGCCAGTCTTCGCCGGTCAGCTCGTACTGCCGGGCCGTGCCCACGAATTTGGGGATCTGCGTGTTGGCGTGCAGGCCGGTGAGTCTGTCCTGATGCTTGGAGGCCGGGCCGATGACCGCCATGTGGTTGAAGCGACGGGCGATTCTCAAGTACATCTGGTCGCCCGTCAGGCCGTAGAGGTTGGCCAGCGTTTCGTTCATCCCGCCGTGCTCGGTGCCGAGCATCTCTTGCATCTGTTCTTCGGAGAGGCGCCCGTTGCGGTCGATGACCCAGTCGGCGAACCTCTTGCACGCGCCGAGCGCCTGCTGATTGTCGCAATAGACGTACATATCGAGCAGGCCGGCGTAGATCTTGTGCAGCGTGTAGTAAGGCGCCCAGACTCGCTTCCGCGCCTCGACGCGGTCGAAGAACTCCTCGGGATAGGCGCTGAGGTACCCGGTGCCGATCTTGGCCTGGCACTCGGCCAGGGCGACCACGACCGCATCGCCCTTCTGCTTGAGTCGTTGGTCACCCGTGCTGGCATACATCAGCGCGCAGGCCGTCAGGTAGTGTCCCACGAAATGGCCCCGCAACTCGCACTTGGGCTCCTCCCAGCCGCCGAGCGGTTTGGCCGAGGAGGGCAGGCCGGCGTTGACGCGGAAGGTGTGCAACAGCCGGTCCAGGTCGAACGAGAGCAGATACCGCCGGTCGAGCTCCATGGCGTGTTTGAAAGGCCCGTCGAGCAGGCGGACCTGGCGGAGGTCGAACGGCAGGGCCTTCAGCGCGGTTTTGTTCGGCGCCTTGAGCTTGGGGTTGTCCTGCCAGAGCGCGTCGGCGTGGGCCGAACGTGTGGGCATGGCGGCAGCGATGAACAGGGCAAGAAGGGTTGCGGGTAGTCTTGGGCTTTTCATCGCCGGTATTCCTCGCGTTGTGGGTCTTGGAGAACAGGTCCGGTTGAGATTAAAGAGGGTTGGGTGCTTTCGGACATTCCGCTTGTTTAGCCCCGGCGGCTGCGCCGGGACAACACGCCGCGTGGCCGCGGCGGCCAGACTTCCGAAGCCGGACTCCGGGTGCTCTGCGCCCTTAGAGTATAACTTCCTCGACCACGCAACGGCAACGCTTCGCCGCCGGGTTGACGAGCCGGTGAATATCCGACAAACTAGGGCACTTGGTCACTTTTTGCAAGCAGCAAGTCAAGTTTTCTGGGAGGTACGAGTGATGGATTCCAAGCAGGACAAATCGAACGACCGGGCCGGCTCACGCCGTGACTTCCTGAAGCTCGGCGGTGGTATGGTGGCCGGCGCGGCGCTGGCCAGTGCCATCCGTGTCAAGAGCTACGCCGGCGAGGACAACACGATCAAGATCGGCCTGGTCGGATGCGGAGGCCGCGGAACCGGCGCGGCGGCCAACGCCCTGTCCACGCGAGGCCCCACAAAACTCTACGCCGTGGCCGACGTGTTCGATTACCGGATCGAGGCCAGCCTCAAAAACCTTTCCAAGCAGTTCGGCGGTAAAGTGGACGTTCCCAAGGAGCGCCAGTTTATCGGGCTGGACGGCTTTAAGAGAGCGATCGACCTGTTGGGTCAGACCGACGTGGTGCTGCTGGCCACGCCCGCGGGATTTCGGCCGATCCACTTCGAGTACGCGGTCCGGCACGGCTGTAACGTCTTCATGGAGAAGTCGTTCGCCGTGGATGCCCCAGGAGTGCGCCGGGTGGCGCGGGCGGCCGAACTGGCCACAAAGAAGAACCTGAAGGTGGCCAGCGGCTTGATGTGGCGCCACGATAAGGCCCGCCAGGAGGTCATCGCGCGGATCCACGACGGGGCGATCGGCGAGGTGCATACCTTGCGGACGTACCGCATGCACGGCCCGGTCGGGTTCTCGCCGAAGAAGCCCGACGAGAGCCACCTGGCCCATCAGATCCGCAACTACTCGTGCTTCACCTGGCTGAACGCCAGCTTCTTCGTGGATTGGCTGATCCACAACATCGACGTCTGCTGCTGGGCCAAGGACGCCTGGCCGGTATCGTGCCAGGGTCACGGTGGCCGGCAGACCCGCACCGCGCCCGACCAGATGTTCGACCACTACGCGGTGGAGTACACGTTTGCCGACGGTGCGAAGATGTTTGCCCAGGGCCGGCACATGCAAAACTGCTGGGGCATCTTTTCCGATTTCGCCCACGGCTCGAAGGGCTCGGCGGTGATCATGGAGCGGCTCGGCGCGCCGAAGCCGCGGATCTACAGCAACCAGAATCAGGTCCGCGAGAACGAAACGTGGCGCTTCGAGGGAGCCGCGCCGAATCCGTACCAGGTCGAGCACGACCTGCTGTTCGAGGCGATCCGCCAGGACAAGCCCTACAACGAAGGCCAGCGGGCGGCCAATGCGTGCATGGCTTCGATCCTGGGGCGAATGGCCGCCTTTTCCGGACAGATGATCACCTGGGAGAAGGCGATGGCCTCGAACCTGGAGCTGGCCCCCGGGCTGGACGACTACACCTGGGAGTCCGAGGCCCCGGTGATGCCCGACGCCAGCGGCCGATACCCGGTGGCCATGCCGGGCCATACCAAGGTGTTTTAGTGCTACGGCGGCAGGTTCAACACGTGGGCACCGAGTTGTCAGTCGCCAGTGATCGGTTGTCAGTTCTTTCCAGCGCAGCGGGGTTGGGCCACCCGACCCGCCCCCTCGTTGCTTGGGCTCGGCCGATGAATAACTTCCCGTTTTCTTGTGGGAGGCGACTCTGTCGGCGACAAACGTGCGGCAATGCGCAGTCGCCGACAGAGTCGCCTCCCACAACTTATTCCTCAACCGCCCCTTAGGGTTTTGAGGGCGGAACAGACGGGGTCCTGCCGTTGCTGCCGACCGTCATCGGACCGATGTACTTCCGGGCGATGACCACGTTGTCGATGAACAGGTGTTGGTCGTAGGGCGACGGCTTGGTGCCGCCGTGATAGACGTTCATCCACACCTGTTCGATCCTGAGCTTTTCGGTCTTGCGGAAGCGGATGTCCGTCTTCTCGAAGGCGGGCCTGCCGTCGATCCAGGCCCTGATCGTCCCGTCTTTTATGCCGGGCGTGTTGAGCTTCAGGTGCTGCTCGACGCAATACCACCGGTTATTCTCCAGGAAGCCACGGTAGCCGTTCTGCCAGAGCCAGATTTCGCCGTAGGGCCCCTGTTGATCGGCGTGGTAGCAATAGGTGCCGATGGGAGTCGTGCCCGCCAGGGGGTTATCCTCGGGAATCGAGTAGTAGAAGGAGCCTCGGGCGGACCATCCGTTGGTGCCATCGGAGCGCCGCCCGCCCCAGCCGGCTACCCCATAGGTCCCGCTGATCCCGGGCATCTTGCCGCCCTGTAGGGTCTGCCTCCAATCGTTGGCAAAACGAAGGTAGTAGCGGAGGTAGATCTCTTCGGGCTCGCGGCCGGTCTCCTTCTGGAACTTGTAGGTCACGTTCATGGCCCCGGTCGACCCTTTAGCGATCTTGACCCGCAGGGCCTTTCCCTGAAAGGGCTTGAAGCCGCGGTCGGGGTCGCCGTCGAGGGCCTCCAGACTCCCGCCCACGTAGGTCCACTCGTCGGACCAATCTTTGGACTCGAAGCCGGTGGCGAAGACCACGTCGGTGTCGGTTGCGATTGACCGGTCCCCGGGGTACTTCGACGCTAGGCCGAGGACCGGCGGCTTCTCGGGCAGCTCGTGGCCTTGACGGCAGCGGAAGACTCCGGCAACCATCGTGCCGCCGCCGTATTGGGCGTGGGTGTAGAGCCGCAACAGGGCCTCGGCGATCTGTGTCCCCTGGGCGATCTTGCCCAGGTCGAAGCGCAACAGCGCATGATTCGAGTTGATCGTCACTTTCAGCGTGTCCGAATCGCCGAGGCTGCGGTAGGTCGAAGGGTCGAGATACGTGTCGGCTTCCGGGGTCAAGGTCATCGTGCCGTCGGGCGTGGTGATGACCAGGCGGGGGCGCCGGCCCGGCTCGGAGTACTGGCGACTGCGGAAATGATAGCTTCCCTGGCCCTCGATGCCGCGGAGGAACATACCCTGGTTCTGGAACTTGCGCTGCACCCACTGCCGGACCAGGTTGGTCACGTCCCACTGGACAAACCGGGCGGTGTCGTCGTCGCTGAGCGTGGCCGTGGCATATGCCGCGTCTCCCTGGGCCACGTTCTTGGCGTCCCGCCAATCGCCCAGGCGGTGGTCCCATTTGAGCAGGCCGGCCCGGTTGTAATAGTCCCGCGACGCCCCGTTGGGCTGGCCCGGGGTGCCTTCGGCCCAGTCGTTTCGTGCGGCCAGGGCCTCGGTGAGGCCGGCGGACGCTACCAGCAGCCCGAAGCAGAAGCGGAGAATCGGCGTCAACATGGTTCTCTCCTCCCCCTGAGGTCGAGGTGGTCCGTGGAGTTCCCAGAGGCCCGTGAGACCCGGAACGCCATGGGCAGAACGGCCGGAAAATACTGTGACACAATCGTTGGCCCCATTATAATGCCTTCCGGTGGTCGGTGAGATACGTGGTGATAGAAAAAGG
>CAZUAM010000012.1:0-27085 GCA_964618095.1 uncultured Planctomycetaceae bacterium
GGGCGAACCAGGGACTGGCCAGTAACCTCCTGCCGATCAGCCGTCTCAGGCTGGGAGGAACCAGCGCCCTCGAGGACCCGGCGCCCTTACGCTTGCCCAATCTCCGCGTCAGCCGTTGGCGGTAGGGTTCCAAGCGGCTGCGCCGGTAGTCGCCCCCGGCCGCAATAATCACGTCTGCCGCGATCAGTCCCGATTCGACCGCGGGGCGGATGCCCTCACCGCTCTGCGGGAACGCCAAGCCCGCCGAATCGCCCACCGCCACAACAGCGTCGTCGAGCAATGGACGCGACGAGTGCTCGTACAACAGATAGGCGTGTCCCCGAAGCTTGCCGGGGAGTTGCCACGGAATTCTTCCCTGCTGCTTCAGATAATCGCAGAAGTCTGCCACCTGCCGGGGAAGCCGCCTGTGATCTTCACGCCCCAGGCCCACGTTGAGGAAGTCTCCCTTGCGAATGCACCATCCGTAGCCCTTCAGATCTTCACAGAAGTAGATCTCGGGGATTTCGGGCTGGACAGGGCACTGGGCCTTTTCCTCTGCGCTGAGTTCGAATTCGATTTCCTGGGCAGCCACCAGCGGCCCGGCGGAGGCCTTCTCTCCGTTGAGCAACCGGGCGACCGGGCAGAAATGCCCGCCGGCGGCAACCAAAAGCGACGTCTGGAAACGGTCGTTGACCACCCAACCGTCGCCGGCTCGCCGAATCGTCTCGACGCGCTCCCCAAGCTGTAGCCGGGCTCCGGACCGCTTGAGCAGATGATCGTCGAACTCCAAGCGGCGGATGCCGTAGCTGACCGGTCTGCCGTAGTCGGTCTCAAGCAGCGGGCCGCCGATCCGCCCGGTGCGAAAGGCCGTCAACGGCTGGAGGATGCGTCCGCGGGCGTAGTCGTCCGGATCGATCTGCAACTGTTCGAGCACCACGGGCGTGATCCATCCCGCGCAGACCTTGTGGCGCGGAAAGGTCGCCTTGTCCACCACCAGCACGTCGAGCCCCGCCTGGCGGAGCTTCCAGGCGCAGGTAGATCCGGCCGGGCCTCCCCCCACGACGAGTACGTCGGAAGTCTGCATCTCTCAGCCGCCCGGTCCGCCTGAGCCCTCGTACAGCCGTGCTCGTGTCCAGGGGATTTCGTTGACGCCGGGGCGGGCAAAAACCGTCTGAAACAATTGCAGCCCGCCGCTGGCAAACGCCGCCACGGAGCCGGCCAAGTAGAGCCGCCAGGTGCGGACGAAACGCCCGTCGAACATCTCGGCCACGGCACCGGCGGCCGCCTCGAAGCGCCGCAGCCAGTGCCTCAGCGTTTCGGCGTAATGCAGCCGCAGGTTCTCCACGTCGAGCACGGAGAACCCCCATGGCTCCAACACGTTGGTCATCTCGCGCAAGCTGGGTGGATAAGCGCCCGGAAAGATCCGCCGTGTGAGCCACGGGCTGAGCTCGCCCGGCTCGTTCTGTCCGATCGAGTGGATCATCCCCCGGCCGCAGGGGCCCAGGCAGCCGTCGACGACCTTGCCCAGCTCGTGGTAATGGTCGGTACCGACGTGCTCCAGCATCCCCACCGAGACGAAGACGTCGAACCGGCCCGAGATCGCGCGGTAATCGTCCTCGATGAATTCGGCCCGAGAGTTCAAGCCTTCCTGCTTGGCGCGCTGGCGGGCGTAGGCAATCTGCTCGTGGGAAATGTTGAAGGCCTTGACCTTCACGCCGTAGTGTTTGGCCATGTGCAGCCCCAGCGCGCCCCAGCCGCAGCCGGCCTCGACCACGGTTTCGCCGGGCCTCAGCCACAGCTTTCGGCAGACGTGATCCATCTTGGCCACCTGGGCCTGCTCGAGCGTAACCTGGGGAGTGGGAAAATAGGCGCAGGTGTAGACCAACTGCTCGTCGAGCCAAAGCTTGTAGAAATCGTTGCCGATGTCGTAATGGTGATGGATATTGGCCCGCGAGCCGCGCAGCGTGTTGGATCGCGTCCGCTGCCACCATCGCGAGATGATCTTTCGCAGCAGTCCCACCCGTTTCCGCGCCGCCGATCTGGCCCGGTAAACCGCCTCCAAGAACTCGGTCAGATCCCCCTCCACGTCGATGCGACCGTCGCTGTAGCCGTCCCCGAAACTCAGATTCGGGTTGAGGATCAGTTTGCGCAGTGTGGCCCGGTCGCGAATCAGCATCCGGGCCACCGGCGGGGGACCCGAGGCCGGGATCTCCTCGCCGCTGCACAGCACCATCCGCACCGGTGGGCTGCCCATCGACCGGAGCATCTGCCGCGCCAGCCAGCGCTCGGCCGCCGAGACTCTCCCGCCGCCGGCGCGGTCGGTCACTACTTCAAATTTGCCTGCGCCGATCGCTTCGGGCCCCGGTCTGAGCTTGGCTTGCCCTGATCGCTCGTCACTGACACCGCTGGTCGATGAGCGAACGCCAGCGTGGGAAGAAACAGGCGAGGACATTGCTGGTACCTCCCAAGACGTTGTCCGAGACCTGCCGGCCAACCTCTACCTGGCCGCGCGACTCCGCACTCTGTCGGTCATTTTATCTGAGCATGACGCAGACTCAACCCCCCCGAATTTGTGACACTCCCTGCGTATTTTACCCATCCCGAAGGGTCTTACATCGTGGATCATGCGGTTTCGGTCACTGCGTGCGCGCTGGGACGCCTTGCGTTGCCGAAGCGGAACCTCCGGTCGGATAACGGGTTACGTTGCCAAGGACGCAAAGCGCCCGGGAGGTCCGTTACGACGCAGAGCGTCGTAACGAGGTTGTAAGAAACAGAGAGGATGGTCCAATGATCCGCCGCAACTCATGCCGGCGGCGGGTGTTCAACGGTTGCCTCCCGACAGGCCGGCGACCGAGGAGACGCCGATGCCGACCGAACAAAGTGCCGCGAGTCGCGGGGCTTGTCCCCTCGCCGGCTTGCGACGCCATACGCCGCGCCCACCCGGCGGGTGGCTGAACTACTCGGCATCGACGTAGCGCGACGAACGGTAGCGGCTTGAACGCAGCGGCCAGCGGAGCCGGCGTCGCGGTTCCAGGTCGCCTTCGACGAACCAGTATCCGCCCAGAAGACGGTAGAAGAACAGCAGCACGAACGCCCCCGCGGTGGCCACCGCCAGGCCCAGCAGACTGATCGGGGTCACCCGGTGGCCTGCATAAAAGTAGCTCAAGGTGGCGCAGCCGATCACCGTCCCGCCGATGCCCATGGCCAGGGTTGCCACGGCCCCGCCGGGGTCGCGGCCGGGCATGATCGCCTTGGCCAACAGCCCCACCAACGTGCCGAAGCCGATCCAGACCAAGATATCGTTGGCCCATTGCTGGACCTGCTCGTTCAGCAGGGCGTCGTCCATAGTCCTCCCGCCTTCCCAAAGGGCTGCTGACAGACCGGGCTTGCTCACGGCACAACCTGCATCCTTGTTATCGGCGACCCAACTTACCGACTTGGGCCCGTTCTCAAGGGGCCCGTCATAGCAGTCGTAGCGAATATCCGTACGCGCCGAAGGAGAATCCGCGCCAGCCGGTAGCTGCCCAGCAGCAAGATGGCCGCTTGCGGCTTAGCACTGGTACAGCTTCGCGACGACGCGGCACAGCGGTCGCTCAGACGACCATTGGCTCGACGCCGAACAGCCGGCAGAACTGGACCAGTTCCCTCTTGAAATCGCCGTAGAAGAAGATCTGGTGAAAGCCGGGGTAGGCCAGCACGTCGGTCACCCCGTCGAACTTGACCATCACCGAGACGACGCATCCGCCGGCCGGCGGGACGGAGACGTTGTCCAGCACTTCACCGGCCGAGATGATCATCTTCGCCGGTTGCTGCTTGCCCCCGGGAAGCACGTCCGCCGAGGTGATCCGCTGTCCTACCTGCCAGATGGTCCGCGGCACCGCGTCCCGGTTGCCGTGGTGGTGCAGCAGATCGAATGGTTCGGGCGGCTTGGAAAAACCCTTGAGTTTCGTGGGGCAGGAACAGTGGGCCCCGATGATGGCCTCTCGGGCGGTCTCGGCCACCGGGTCCTGCTGGAAACCCGGACGGTCGAACAGGTATTGGACGATGGTTTGCGTGGCCACCGCGCCCAGGTCGGCCTCGCAGGCGGCGGGCACCCCGCCGTCGTTCATCTTCGACCAGGCGATGCAGGGCAGGCTGACTTTGGTCCGCCCGAGCGCCCCCAGACAGTCCATGGTAATCGCGTCCCCCTCTTCGCGTTCCAGCATGGTTCGTGCCACCACGTAGCTCTTCACGCCGTTGATCACGTCCTCTTTCGTAGCGCCTACTCGACGCTGGGCCCGGCGGATGTAGTCGGCGGCCATGGCCTCCACTTCGTCGTCGACGGACGTCTGGGAATACTCGTCGATGAAGTCCTTGGCGGGAACGTATCGCAGCTTGATTCCCAGGTGCGGCATCTCGGCATCGGCCCTCTTCGAGCCGCGGATGACGATACAGCGGGTGGCCCGCAGCTTCGCACCCGCCTGGAGCATCTTCATGCCGTACTGCACCTGGCTGAAGTCGTCGGTCGAGCAGATGAAACAGCCGGTCCTCTTGGAGGGAACGGCAGTGTTGGTCGTAAACGAGCTTCCCACCGGCGAGAAGATGACCGTCGGGATCTTGGTGTCGATCGCCTTGTTGGCGGTCGGCCAGGCGTGCTCCTGCCGGTCCAACAGGACCACCAGCAGGCCGTCGGGCCGCGCGGCGGTCGCTTCGGCGATCCAGGCGTCCGCCTCGCGGTTGCTGTAGACCGGTTCCGGTCGCAGGTCGAGCTTCACCTTGAGCTCTTTGGCCGTGGCACGGATCTGCTCGCTGTACTTCTTCCGCGCGGCCTCGCCGTCGTAGACCGCCCCGGGCCACCGCATGCCGTAGTCTCCCCTGCGGCGGACGAAGCAGGCCTTGATCGTCGGCACACAGCGGGCCGCCGGACCCTGAGGCTCCACCTTGCGGACCGCCGTCTCCGCCGCGACCGAAAACGAGCCACCCAGCAGCGATGCCGAGCCGATCGAAACCGCCGCCAGAAACTCCCGGCGGCCCAAAGCGTGACATCCGCCGCACCTGACCGCACACCTGTTTACGCGCATGGTAGTCCTCCAACTATGATGAATTGCACGTCCAACGTCATGGCTCGACCCGCTGCAGCAGAGGCTCGCGTCCCGTGGAAACGCCGATTCCCCTTCCCTTTAGGGCACCCAGCCGCGTCCATCACCGGCGCGGCGCAGGCGCGTCCGCTGCACGCGATTGTTCGACCATCCTGTCAAGCAGAAACTCTGGGGCAAAGTCGGCACCGTTCTCCCAGCAGATCGCATGAAACGTCTCCGACACCTTGAATCGCTGGAAGACGTTCGGATCCTTCAAAGGCTCGACCACGGGCCCCCACAGGGCGTCCTTCAGATCGACGACCCCAGTTTGGCCCGTGTTGAAGGAGGCCCGGATCTTGTAGCCTTCCACATACTCGGCACCCGTAACTTCTAACATGGGCATCACTCCAACGGGGTGATCTTGTTGACCGGCTGATGCTGCTCAGCCAACAGCCAGTCCTCGAATAGTTCATCGCGATGGAGTTCGTGCCACTCCATCACCGCCTTCAATGCTCTGCGGGAAAACGACCCTCAACGACGCCGGTGTTGATCTCCACCGTGATCTTGTACTCCCCATACTCCGGGTGGAAGTGCGGCGGAGGGTGATCGTCGTACAGCATGTAGATCACGATTCCCAGAAACCTGCTGATTTCCGGCAAGGTTTCGTCTCCTTCGCACGGGTGCCATCGATCTACTCTCCTCCTCAAACTCACCCCTTAACGCGGCTGCCACATCTGCCAGCATAAGCGGGCACGCCCCATGCCGCAAGTGGGGCCGCAGGGCTACTCCATCCGGTCCACCACCACCACCCGCACGTCGCAGACGTTCGTGTGCGTCGGGCCGGTCCGGATCAGGGCCTTAAGCGGCTGGAAGAAATGGTAGGCGTCGTTGCGGGCGAGATAGTCGGCCGGGTCGAGGTTTCGCTCCCTGGCGGCGGAAAGGACTGCGGCGTCGAGGATGGCCCCGGCGGCGTCGGTCGGCCCGTCCTCGCCGTCGGTGCCGCCGCTAAGCAGCACGATCCCCTCCGCCCCGTCGTCGGCCAAGTGCTCCAGCGCCGCCAGGACCAATTGCTGGTTCCGCCCGCCCAGCCCCCGTCGCGACTCATCGACCAGCGTTACGACCGGCTCGCCGCCGCTTACCAGGCAATCGGGGCCGGGCTCGCCGCGCATCTTCAGGGCCATCTCGGCCAGTTGGCGGCCGATCTGTTCGGCGGGGCCTTCCGATTTCTCGGCGCTTACCATCGCGTGCGAATACCCCAACCGTTCGGCCTCCATGCCGGCGGCCTCGACGGCCGTGGCGTTGTTGCCGATCACGAGGTTCGCAACCTGGGAGGTCGGCCGCGGCTGTTGGGTATCTTGCTTCTGCTCGAGATACTCGAAGACCCTGGGCGAGATTTCGCTGCTGCGGGCGGCGAAGCTATCGAGCACCTGCACCGCCGCCTCGGGCGTGGAGCTGTCTTCGGTGGTCGGGCCCGAGGCGATCACGTCCAGCGGATCGCCCAGCACGTCGGAGATGATCAACGACACCAGCCGTCCGGCGCGGCAGGCCCGCATCAAACCGCCGCCCTTGATGCGGCTGAGTTGCTTGCGGACCGTGTTGAGCTGCTCGATATTCGCCCCGGCGGCGCTGAGGTATCTTGTGACCGCCAGCTTGTCGTCCAGGGTGATCCCTTCGAGCGGGGCCGGCATCAGGGCCGAGCCGCCGCCGGAGATCAGACACAGGCAAAGGTCCTCCGGGTGGAGCGACTCGACGATCCGGAGGATCTCCCGTGAGCCGGCCGCCCCGGCCGGCGTGGGCTCGTTGATCCCCGGCGGCCGGGCGGCATGCAGCTTGATCCGCCCGAGCGGCCGGACGCAGTCGGCGGGCACGTTCATCCAGCCGGCAAGCTGTTTTTCTTCCATCAGCCGCGGCCCCAGCACCTCCTCGACCGCGGCGGCCATGCCCGCCCCCGCCTTGCCGGCCCCCACCACGCCGATCCGGCGGATGGCGTCGAGCCGTAGCTGCTGGTCACCGATCAGCAGCGTGGAGCCCTCAACGCGGAGGGCCTCGCGGACCAGTCGTTCCGAGCCGACCGCGTCCACGGCGGCCTGCCAGATTTGCAGGGCATCGCGGCGGAGTTGGTCGGGGGAGCGTTTCATTGGCCAAATGGCGGCCGCAGCGGCCGCAGCTAAACTGCCCGTTGCCTGCTTCGGGGTGGCAATGAATTGCCACCCCCCGTACTCCCGTCACTGACCACTATCCACTCACCACTATCCACTCTTCACTCGCAGGATGCCGAGCCACTCGTGCTGCTCGTGGATGATCGACTGGCTGAAGTTGTTGCTCCCCTGGGCCCGCATCACCAGCCCGGCCATCACCGGCTGGCGGCCGACCTCAAACCGTCCCGCGGCCGAGCACCAGGGCGTGCCCTTGCCGCGGTCGCCGGGGAGTTTTGCCTGGGCGAAGAACGTGTGGGCGAAGCCTTCGGCGCTGAGCTGCGACGGCCAGCGGCGAATCAGGGGCCGATGCGCGGCCACCACCTGGGCCAGCCCGGGCACCATGTGGTCGATCAGTTGGGGGAGCTGATCGAGGGAGGGCAACTCGCGGCCCCGCCCGGTCGGTGCCAGGACCACCGCCGCCAGCCGCACCGGCACGTAGTAGTGCTCCAGGATCGGCCCCGCGGTGGGAGGTCCCTCTGATCCCAGTGACGCTACGTCGATGGCCAGGTCGGGCGCCGGCGGGGGCAGCTCCCGCCTCCGCCCGGTGATGATCTTCCACGCGATGATCAGAATCAGGATCACAATAACCGCCGCCACGGCGTAGATCAGCGCGTCGCCGCCGACCGAGCGGATCGCGTCGAGAATCTTGTTCAGCGCTCCGGCGTCCATTTTCCCAACTGCCTCCGTTTGGCGAATCTCATGACCGCGAATCACTGCTTCGTAACCGTCTCCGCGAAGCGGCCCAGCTCATCCGCCGCAGGCAGCGACGGCTGTGCACCGAGGCGGGTGACGGAAAAGGCGCCCACCAGGCTCGCCTCGAGAACCGCCTCTTCCCAGGGCAGGCCGCGTGCCAGGGCCGATCCCAGCCCGCCGTTGAAGGCGTCGCCCGCCGCCGTGCTGTCCCGGGCCTCAACCGTGTAACCGGGTACCAACACGGTCTGCCCCTCGCCGGCCAGCAACGCCCCCTTGGCCCCCAGGGTGATGATCACCCGCCGGGCTCCACTCTGGAGGAGTTTCTCGGCGGCCGCCCGCGCGGTGGCCTCGTCCCGAACCGGGCGGCCGGTCAGCCGCTCGGCCTCCGATTCATTGGGCGTCAGACAGGCCACGTCTCGCAGCAGCGCGTCGTCCAGCGGGGCGTCGGGGGCGGGGGCCGGGTCCAGGATCACCTGCGCGCCGGCCTCGGCCGCCAGCCGGGCCGCAAACTGCACGGTCTCCATGGGGATCTCCAACTGCAACAGGACCACGTTGGCCGTCTGGATCCGCTCGGCTGCCCTCTCCACGTCCTGTGGCGTGAGTGCATGGTTGGCCCCCGAGGCGACGGAGATCAAGTTCTCGCCCTGGTCGTCCACCATGATCAGTGCCACGCCGGTATGGTTTTCCGGGTCGCGGAGGATCAGGTCGGTGAGGATGCCCTCCTTATCGTAGCCTTCGACGGCCTGCTCGCCGAAGATGTCCCGACCGACCCTGGCCACGAAGCTGACCTCCGCGCCCAGCCGGGCGGCGGCCACCGCCTGATTGGCCCCCTTGCCGCCGGGGGCCATCACGAACTGCCCGCCGGTGACGGTCTCGCCGGGCAGGGGGATCCGCTGTGACTTGACGACCATGTCGGTATTGCTGCTGCCGACGACCACGATATGAGCACGGTTCATGGTGACCTCACCCTCCAACGATGGACAGCCCGGGAATCTTTGCCGCGACCACCAGCCCCAATCCGATGATGAAGCAGGCAAACATCAGCCACAGCAGCCGGTTAGTCGCCGGCGGCGCGTCGCGGAATTCCCTCCAGATGAACACGCCCCAGATGGCAGCCACCATGGTGGCTCCCTGGCCCAGACCGTAAGAGATCGCCGGGCCGGCCACGTTGGCCGCGACGACGTTCAGCGACATCCCGACTGCCCAGATGCAGCCCCCCACGATGCCCCAAAGGTGATCCTGAGAGCTTCCCTTGAAGTAGGCCGAGAGGGGAACCGGAGCGCCTTCGAAGGGTTTGAACATAACGGCCGTGACGAACAATAAGCTGCTCAGCAGAACACCCAGGGAGAACACCGTGTTCGCGGTATAGGGGGTCAGCTTACCGGCCTGGAGCGTGCCCAATTGCAGATACTCGGCCGTCACGTCGAACAGCCTGTCGTCGGGGATTTCCACCCCCTGGGCCTGCAACTGAGGAAGCTTCTCCTCGGGAATCACGACCTTTGCCATCGACCACATCACCAGGAAGTAGAAAAGCGACATCAGCACGCCGCAGGCCACCGAGAGGGTCAGGCCTTTGGCCCCGCCGCCTTTGCTCTGGCCCGGGAGCCTGCGGTAGGCCACGGCGTCCAGGACGATCGCCACGGTAATCAGCGCCACGCCCGCAAACAGCAAGACAGGGTCGCCCTTCTGGTAGGCGACGTAGTTGATCAGCACCCCAAGCGCCAGGGCCAAGCCAATGCCCACGGGAAAGGCGACCGACATCCCGGCGATGGCGATGGCCGCCACCAGGAGGATGTTGGCGGCGTTGAAGATCACTCCGCCGAGCACGGCCGAGCCGATGTTGGCCGGGTCGGCCTGCCGGACGTCTTAGATCGACGAGGAAGCCCCGCCCTTGGCTGCCGCTACTGCCCATGGCGAAGGCGAAGATCAGGGCCATCAGCATCACGCCAAACACGTAGTCCCAGTAGTACAGCTCGAACCGCCAGGTCTTTCCGGCCAGCTTCTGCGTGTTGGCCCACGATCCCCAGCAGAGCATGGTGATCACACAGAAGGCCACGGCTACCGCGTAACTTTGGAGGACGAACACTTTGGCATCTCCTGTCTGGTTCGGCTGATAGTTTCTTCTGAACGTTTAGCCCTGGCGGCCACGTGGCCGCGAGGGGGCAAGAGGCTAAGCATTCGGCTCCTCCGGCCCAAACGCCCGGGAACTGCGGTCCCCGGGGCTCCGCGAGACCGGCGCGTGGAGAGGATTATCGATTCATCAAGGGTAATTAGATTCCATCTCGCCCACTTGTCAAGGCCGGGCAGGTCCCGATACCATGGGGGCCTGACCGACTTGGATGAGGTCCCCAACGCCCCCAGCGACGAGGGAATCTGGTGGTGACAGCGAAGGAAGATCGCGGCGGCAGCATGGTGTACGTCTGTCTGTTGGCGACCGTGGCGGCGTTGGGCGGGCTGATGTTCGGGTACGATACGGCGGTGATCGCCGGGGCAATCGATTTCCTCGAAACGCGATTCGCGCTCAGCCCCTTCTGGAAAGGCTGGGCGGTTTCCAGCGTCCTGGTCGGCTGCATGATCGGGGCCGCTCTGGCCGGACCGCTGAGCGATCGCTTCGGGCGAAAGAAGCTGCTTTTGTTGGCGGCCGTTCTGTTTGCCCTCTCGGCCGTCGGTTCGGCCATACCCCAGAACTTGACGCAGTTCGTGCTGGCCCGAATGCTGGGTGGCTTCGGCGTCGGCATGGCCTCCATGCTTTCGCCGCTGTACATCGCCGAGGTTTCTCCGGCGCGCGTGCGCGGGCGGCTGGTATCGTTAAACCAGATTACCATTATCACCGGGATGCTGGTCGTCTCGATTGTCAACTGGCTGATTGCGGGCCCACCCGAGTACGAAGGTTGGAACGTCTCGACCGGCTGGCGATGGATGTTCGCGTCGGAAGCCCTGCCGGCGGCGGCGTTCCTGGTGCTGTTGTTCTTGGTGCCGGAAAGCCCCCGCTGGCTGACCAAGCAGGGACGCCAGGCCGAGGCCTTGACCGTACTGGCCCGGGTAAGTGGAAGGCAACGCGCCGCGCTGGAAATGAGCGAAATCAAGGAGGCCATCGCGCACGAAGGCGGGTCGATCAGCGAATTGCTGCGACCGGGAATCCGCACGGCGTTGGCGATCGCAGTGGTGTTGGCGATCCTGCAGCAAGTTACCGGGATCAACGCGGTGTTGTACTACGCACCGGGGATTTTCAAGAGTTCGGGTGCGGAAGTCACCGCCACCCAGGCCCTGCTGCAAACCGTGGCCCTCCAGGCAGTCAACCTCCTGTTCACCCTGGTCGCCATCTGGGTGGTAGACCGGGGAGGGCGAAAACCGCTGTTGTTGATCACCTCGGCCGCCATGGGCAGCTCCCTGCTCTTGCTGGGTGGGGCATTCCATTTGAAACTCCCCGCCGTGTGGGTCTTTGCGTTCACGCTGGCCTACGTCGGATCTTTCGCCGTCGCGATGGGACCGGTGGTCTGGGTCGTCCTCTCGGAGATTTTTCCCACGCGGACCCGCGGCCGGGCCATGGGCGTGGCCACGGTCAGCCTTTGGGTGGCCTGCTTCGCCGTCTCCCTGACGGTCCCCTGGATGTTCGAGCACCT
Source organism: uncultured Planctomycetaceae bacterium (assembly GCA_964618095.1). Lineage (GTDB taxonomy): Bacteria > Planctomycetota > Planctomycetia > Pirellulales > Thermoguttaceae > CAZUAM01. The sequence goes on from CAZUAM010000012.1 coordinate 11,551, forward strand.
CGGACAGGCCGTGACGTTTTGGTCTTACGCGATAATGTGCCTGGTTTCCTTCGTCTTCGTAAGGCTCTTTGTTCCCGAAACGAAGGGGAAAACCCTCGAAGAAATCGAGCAAAGCTGGACCTGCTGACCAATCATGTCAACACGAAGAAACTTCCTTTCGGCGTCCCTCTGCCTGGCCGCCCTCTGTCTGCCCGTGCAAGAAAAGGCCCTGCCCGCCGCCGATAACGCGACTGCCGCGCCCCACGCATATCCCCAATTCAGCGGCATCTATCCCCATCTGGCGGCCCTGGCCAACTCCTACACCGAGGCCGGCATCGGGGCCGTGGTGCCCTGGGCCAACCGGCTCTGGTACGTCTCCTACGTTGCTCACAGGAGCGGCGCCCGGGTGGGCCTCTACGAGATCACGCCCGAGTTGAGCATCCGCCGGCGGCCGGAGAGCATCGTGGGCACGCACGCCGGGCGGATGATCCATCGCGAGTCGAACCAGTTGATCATCGGGCCCTATGTGATCGACGCCGCAGGCAAGGTTCGCGTCCTGGATCACCTCGCCAGCAGCGAGCGCGTCACGGCAATCGCCCGCCATTTGAAGGATCCCGCCTGTAAGGTGTACGTGCAGGCCATGGAGGGCAAATACTACGAGGTCGACGTCAACACGCTCGAGACGACCCTGCTCGGCGACGCGCGCAAGGAGCTGGGCATCCGGGGCGCGGCCCACCTCAAAGGGGCCTACACCGCCCAGGGACGATACGTGGTGGCCAACAACAGCTACGATGCCGGTGATGCCCGGCGCAGTTCGGGCGACGGGCGGCTGGCCGAATGGGACGGTAAGAACTGGACCGTCATCCATCGCACCGCATTCTGCGACGTGACCACCGCCGCGGGCGTCCACGCGGCAGCGGATGACAACTGCCCGCTCTACTCGATCGGCTGGGACAAGCGCTCGGTCCTGCTGGCCGTGCTTAGCGAGGGAAGGTGGACCACCTATCGGCTGCCCAAGGGCTCGCAGGCCTACGACCACGCCTGGTGCACGGAATGGCCGCGGATTCGGCGGATCGGGCCCGGGCAATTGATGCTGGACATGCACGGGCTGTTCTACCGGATGTCGCCGAAGTTTGGGGCGGGCGACACCGGCGGCCTCGCGCCGCTTGCCTATCACCTGCGAATGGCACCCGACTTCTGCGACTGGCGGGGCAAGCTCGTGTTGGCCGGCGACCAGAATTCCTCGATGGGCCATCGCCATCGCACCGGCGGCCAGCCGCAGTCGAACCTCTGGTTCGGCTCACCGGAAGAGCTGCGCCGATGGGGCCGGCCGGCCGGATGGGGCGGACCCTGGCTGGAAGACAGGATCCGGGCCGGAGTCCCCTCGGAGCCGTTCCTCATTAAGGGCTTTACCCGCCGGGTTCTGCACCTCGTACAGGGTGCCAGCCCGGCGGGCATGCCGCGATGCAGCGGGGCCTTCGAAGTGGTTGACTTGCCCAACGTGTTGGCAAAACTCGACTACGTGACGATCCGGCGCGGCTGCATGGAGCAGCCCGCCCCCGGGTATTCCTTCCAGGTCAACCAGGACGTGGTGGTCTATCTGGCCGTCCACCAGAGGGGAAACCCGGAGATCGCCCGGAGCTGGGAAGAGACCGACATGAAGATCCGATGGACCCACGGCAGATCCTATTTCGACAGTGTATACAAGAGGACCTTCAAGAAAGGTAGGGTCGAAATCCCGGGACACAACGGCCACAACGAGCTGAAGCACTACGGCGTTCCGCACATGTGTTTCGTTGCCGATGCGGCCCCCGGCGCAGCCGACCTTGTGATCTCCGGCTTGCCCGAGGATCTGACGGGAGAGACCGGCCGCCGAGGCGCGGTCGAGTCGGCAGGCAGTACGCGGTTCACGCTGGAGGTCGATGAAGCGGGCACGGGTAGTTGGTCGGCGTACAAGACCATCGAGGTGCCCGCCGACGGATATGCCTATCACATCCTGCCCGACGAGCTGTCCGGATGCTGGATGCGGATCACGCCCGATCGGGACACGGTTGCCAGTGCCCAGTTCATGTTTGGACCGCGCCAGGGCCGGGAGAACACCGGCGAGCGAGCCGGGCTGTTTCGTTCGCTTCCGCTGGCGGCCGAAACGCAACCGCGAGTTGAGGGCGGATTGTTGCCCTTTGCCGACAGGCTCTGGTTCGCCGCTTACCGCACGGATGCCGCCGGCCGTGCCGGAGAAGGCCTCGGGCTGTACGAGATCGATCAGGAGATGAAATTCGTCAAGCGCCCGGAGTCGATCCCCGGCGTGTTTGCCAACCGGAAGATGATCGGCGGCCTGCTGAGCATCGGGCCGCACCTGATCAGTGCCGACGGCCGGGTGCGGACGATCAAGGCCCTGGAGGCTGAGCACGTGGTCTCTTCGATCCGCAGCCTGGGCCGACCGGAGAAGATGTACCTGCTCAGCCTCGACGGCCGTCTGCTCCAGGCCGATTTGAAGACGCTCGAGTTGGAGCGGCTGGCCGACATCCCGCAGGAGTTGGGACTCGCGGGCACCGAGCTCCGTTTCAAGGCCGGCCATCAAGCGGGCGGGCGGATCTTCGTAACGGCCGCTGCCCCGGACGGCCGCAGCGGATGCCTGGCCGAGTGGGACGGCAAGGCTTGGAAAATGATCGACCGCCGCGCATTCGGCGAGGTCACCGATTGGGCCTCGATGAGCCAGACCGTGGTGGCCACGGGCTGGGATCGGGCGTCCGCCATCCTGAAGATCCGATCCGGCCAACAGTGGATCACCTATCGCCTCCCCAAGGCCGACCCCAGCTACGACACCGCCTGGCAGACTGCCTGGCCGCGAATCCGGGAAGTGGAGACCGAACGAATCCTGATGGACGTGCACGGGATCTTCTACGAGACGACGGGACTGAGTCACGCCTGGTTCGTCCGCCCCATCGCCACGCACGGCCGCCTGGTATCAGATTTCTGTTCCTGGCGGGGGACGTTGGTCATGGCCGGAAACGACGCCCGGGCCCGTCCCGGCTCAAACTACGTCTGCGGCGGCCGGGGCGTCGGCCTGTGGTTCGGCAAGACCGACGACCTCTGGCAGTTCGGCAAGCCCAGGGGCGAGGGCGGACCCTGGCTTCAGACGGCGGTTCGGGCCGGCCAGGCCTCCGAACCGTACCTGATGACGAATTTCCAGAGCAAGCGGGTGGAACTGAGCCACGATGCCGACCGCCCGGTTGAGTTCGGCATCCTGGTCGATCCGCTAGGTACGCGGCAGACCTGGAACACGTACAGGAAGATCGACGTGCCCGTCGGCCGGAAGGTGACCCACCGGTTCCCCGACGGGTTCTCGGCCCACTGGGTACGGGTGGAGGCCGACCGGGACTGCCGGGCGACGGCGTGGTTCGTCTACGATTGAGTGGGTCATCTGCGATTGGACAGAGGCCAACTCCCGGCAAGGCCATCTCCCCAGGTCTCACTGCTGCATCCGTTCGTGTTAACCTGCGGAATCCAGGAAGGAAATTCCGGCTGGCTGCGCTGGTTGGCGAATCGCGCTTTTCAATTTGGCGGGCAGGATGTAGAATTGAGCGTGTGCGAAGCAAGCCGCCCTCTTGTTGGGCCAACAGCCGTGTTCTGCGGTGGTTGAGATTCGCTTCGCCACGACCAAGGCCTGTCTTGGGTCCCTAGTCAGACGTTTTCAGAGTCTTTACACGTCCACCCCAATTCGGGTGAACCAACGCACAACGTAGATCCGTCTTCGGGCTTACTCAGAAGTACCGTAGCGTTTTTACGCTACACGGGGGCCGGGAGCACAACCGGCGGATTCGACCGCCGGACGTGGATTCCCGGCCCCATTCTTTTGGCCGGTTTGCAGCGACGTGAGACACCGTGTGACGCGACCGGGTCCGCCGCTGGCAAACGGCCGGTCGGTGAGGTAGGCTGTCGGCAAGGGGAATCGCTTTCTGCAACTGCGGATTTCCAATCGCACCATGCCCGACTTCGTCCAACAACGTCACAAGCCACCGGCGGAACTCCAGCGCCCCCGAGAGCTGGTAGTGGCCTGCCCGCCGATGCGGAGCAACGTGAACCTCTCGCGGATTGTGCGGGCGGCGGGCTGTTGCGGCGTGCGGCGGATGATCTGCTGCGGCAATGGCAAGCTCATCGAGAAGATCGCCCGGGACGCCAAGGGTTCGGTCGGGATCGAAGTCCACCGCACGCTGCCGCCGATGCTCAAGAAGCTCCGCCAAGAGGGCTACCAGTTGGTGGGCGTGGAGCAGACCAGCAGCTCGCTGTCGCTGTTTGAGTTCCGCTTTCAACGCCGGACGGTGCTGGTAGTGGGCAACGAGCGGCTGGGTGTGGAAGAGGAGGTGCTGCGGCTGCTGGACCACACGGTGGAGATCCCCGTCTACGGTCTACCGTATAGCCACAACGTGGCCACCGCGGCGGCCATGGCGCTGTACGAGTATTGCCGGCAGTATCCGAGCGGGTGAGGGCCCGTACTGGAGTGATCGGACGTAAGTCACTGTCAGGAAAGACGTTACGACCCATATCGCGGTCCCGTCGCGTCAGACTAGGCAAGGGCGCCCACCAAAAGGGGCGGGCGGGCGCCGGTTTCCCCAAAATTCTGTCCGGGACTTTCTTGACAGCTAGTCTGGCCCAAGTATAATCAAGGTGATCTGCTTATCGGCAGGCAAGACTCTCTATTTCTTGAGGCAGCGACGCGTCTGAAACAGCCACACATGGTTGTTCCATTGTCAGGTGTGCCATAGTTCGGACGCCCCGATCCACAATCGCTGACTTCGAGTCTCTCGGGCAGGTGTCTCACGTCCACGTGTTGAAGTCTCTCTCTGAGACTCGACGTTGATCCCTCTTCGGCGTCGGCGCCGTCGGTCTGCCGCTTTTCCTTGGCAACGGGGCCTTCAACAGCCTGGGGGTCGATCGGAAGGTGTGGCGGTGACTTGAGGCCGGCAGATCGCCGGCCTGACCCAGGACCAGTAGGGCTTGGAGGCTGTACCCAGGGACGGGCCAATCCAAGATTCGAGAAAACATAGGGAGCCGCGTTATGAACCATCTCACAAAACGATTCGCATGTCTTCTTGCCGTGTGCCTGATCTTTTGCGTTTGGGTGCCGGCCCGTGCTGAGTATATCATCGACGATTTTGGCGCGCCGGATGCTGCCAACCTGGAGGTTCTGGTGATCCGTCTGATCGATCTCGACCCGAGCCTCGTCGAGACTCCCAGCCCCCCAATCCCCGAGACGCCGATCCTCGGTGGAGAGCGCGACATCCTGCTGGACGTGATCGGCGTCTCTCGATTGACGAGCTTTGTGGGCGAGATTGGTGACGGCACATTCCTGTTCAACAGTTCGTCGCCGGGAACGGCCGCTACGATCCAGTACGACGGGGATGACGACGACCCCGACGGCCCGCCCGCGGCGCTGACGAACTTCGAGGGCCTGGGTGGGCTGAACCTGACCGTCTACGGGCCGGCGTTCGAGTTGGAATTCTTGAGCATTGACGGAGGGCAATCGCAGTCGACCGACATCGAGATCGAGGTCCACTCGTCGACGAGCACGGCCCTATTCATCGGGACGATCGACGACAGCGCGGGGCCCACTACTTACGCTGCACCGTTCGCTGCCTTCAGCAACCTTGGCGTCTTCAGCGACGTGACCAGCATTGAGTTCCGTATCAACCCCGGCGGTGCCCACGACGTCGACTTCGAACTCGATACGATCTCGATTGTGCCCGAACCGTCAGCCATGGCCTTGAGCGCCCTGGGTTTCGCCTGTTTGCTGGGCTTTGCCTGGCGGCGGCGGAAATAGGCGATCTGGCTACCGCAGTCGGACGGCAGTAGATCGTCGGGAGCACCGCCGCGGATCGCGTACTTGGGGGCCCCGGTCGCGGCTGCTGCGTGCGAGGGGGGAATGCGGCCAATCACGGCGGCCCTTCGGAACTGGCGTTATCCGCTTCCTCGCCACCTGCGCCTCAATCCAGAGGCCTCTCGGCCGACCCCGCCAGTCGGGTTAGTTCATGGCTACTGCGCGGCTGCCTGCCGCGTCTCTTGACCACAGCCCCTGCGGTTTGATACATTGGTACGTTTGGGGAGTCCGGGAAGTGCCCGGGGAAGGTTGCCGCCAATCTGTTTGAGGGCCGATACGGTGCCTGCAACTTGCGTGGTCGGATTGCAGTGGGGCGACGAAGCCAAGGGGAAGGTCGTCGATCTGCTGACCGAACGGCACGACATCGTGGTCCGCTATCAGGGCGGGGCCAACGCGGGCCATACGGTGGTGACCGGCGGCCAGACCTTCAAGCTGTCGCTCGTGCCCAGCGGGATCTTCCGGCCCCAGGTGCAGTGCGTGGTGGCCGGCGGCGTGGTGCTGAACCCGGCCGGTTTGCTCGAAGAAATCGACGCCCTGGGCGCCCGGGGCGTCGAGGTCGGCAAAAACCTGATGCTCAGCGACCGGGCCCACGTCATCTTCCCTTGGCACTTCCAGGAGGATCGGCTGATCGACCAGCAGTGCACCAGCGGCGAGGCGATCGGCACCACGCTCCGCGGCATTGGGCCCTGCTACCGCGACAAGGTCGGCCGTTCGTTTGCCGTCCGCCTCGGCGACATGTATCGCCAGGACTTCCGCGACCGGATCGAGCGGATCGCCCGGGCCAAACGGCAGATCCTCGCCGGGCTGGGTGCCGGCAGTGACGGCGCGCGTATCGATGCCGAGGAAATCTACAGACAGTACCATGGATTCGCCCGGCGGCTGAAACCCCACGTGGCCGACACCACGGCGTATCTGCTCGACGCCGTCGAGGCGGGGAAGAACGTGTTGTTCGAGGGGGCCCAGGGATCGCTGCTCGATATCGACCACGGCACCTTCCCGTTCGTGACCAGCAGCAACAGCTCGGGCGTGGGTGTATCGGCCGGTTCGGGAGTGCCGGGCCGTTACATCACCAAGGTGGTGGGCATCCTCAAGGCGTATACCACGCGGGTGGGCGGCGGCCCCTTTCCCACCGAGCAGGACAACGAGACGGGCCAGCATATCCGAGACCGGGGGAACGAATACGGCACGGTGACGCGGCGGCCGCGACGTTGCGGCTGGTTCGACGCGGTGGCCGTTCGCTACACCACCCGGCTGAGCGGCGTCGACGTCCTGGCCGTGATGCTGCTGGACGTGCTCAGCCTGCTGCCCGAGTTGAAAATCTGCACGGCCTACCAGGTAGACGGGCGTCGGATCACCGATTTCCCCAGCCACGTGGACGATCTGCGCCGGGTGGTTCCGGTCTACGAGACGTTGCCCGGCTGGCAGGAGGAAATCAGTCACGTCCGCCAGATCGAGGACCTGCCGGCTGCCGCCAGGGACTATCTCGCTCGCATTGGCCAACTGCTGGGCCGCCCAATTGAAGTCATCTCCGTCGGTCCCGATCGGGAGCAGACGATATTCGTGGAGAAGTAAACAGGTAGAGCGGGCAAGAAGGGGAAAAGGGAAAGGGGAAAAGGGAAAACAGAGGTCTTTGTTGAGCCCTGGCCATCCGTGCTGGAACGCGGTTCGTCCTGCTGGCTGCATACTGTCTACCGCATGACCTGAAGCATCTACATCGAGTTGCGTGATTCTGGGAATGAACCGTTTGGCCGGCGTGGCCGCCGGGGCTAAACTTTGCGGAACTGCTGGAATCACCAAATGCCATTTCGTCTTTCCTTTCTCCTTTTCCCTTCTTACACGGAATGAGCGTTCCATGTCCAACCCATCCAACGCCCCGGCCAGCCAGCCGCTCGACGTGCCGCGGGAGAGGATGCCGCATCATATTGCGGTGATTATGGACGGCAACGGGCGCTGGGCCCAGCAGCAGGGATTGCCCCGGATCGAGGGACACCGCCGCGGCGTGGCCAGTGTGCGGCGGACCACGGAAGAATGTGCCCGGCTGGGGATCGAACAGCTTACGCTTTACTGCCTCTCCAGCGAGAACTGGAAACGCCCGCCCGAGGAGCTCGAGTTCCTGATGCACCTGCTCGAGCAGTACATGATCGAAGAGCGGACCACGATCATGCGGCAGAACGTCCGGGTGGCGGTGATCGGCCGCCGGGAAGGGATTCCCCGGGAGGCGTTGCGGGAAATCGACAAGACGGTGGCCTTAAGCGGCCGGAACACGGGCTTGCGGCTGTGCCTGGCGATCAACTACGGCAGCCGGGCCGAGCTGGCCGACGCGGTCCGCCGGATTGCTGAAGAGGTCCGGGCCGGACGGCTGGATCCCGCGGAGGTCGACGAGCAGACCTTGGACTCCCACCTCTACACGGCCGGCATGCCGGAGCCCGATCTGTTGATCCGCACGGCCGGCGAGCTGCGCGTAAGCAACTTCCTGCTCTGGCAGATCAGCTACGCGGAGATCTGGGTCACGGATCTATGTTGGCCCGAGTTCGACGAGGCCCAACTGCACCAGGCCATCCGCAGCTTCGCCGGCCGCGACCGGCGGTTCGGGGGCTTGACGGAGTAGTCTCGCCGATGGCTTGGCCATCGGAGAACTGGCAGCCACTCTGGTGGCCCATCAACGTTTCTTGACCGTCACGCCGAGGCTGGACCGCTGAAACAAGAGCGTTTCCAGATCCGGGTTGGTGGTGATGGCCTCGATGTACTCCGATATTGCGCCACCTCTCATATTCAGATTGTGAGCCAGGATCAATCCGCCGGGGCGGACCAGCGGCAGGAGCTTTTTCAGATAGTCTGGGTACCCTTCCTTGTCAGCGTCGATAAAGACCACGTCGATTGGTCCTTTCAGCTTGGCGACTTCTTCGTGAGCGTTGCCCTCGACGAGCGTGACCAGGTTCTCAACGCCCGCCCGTTTGAAGTTCTTCCGGGCCAGCGCCGCTCTGCCGGCGTCGATGTCGTGCGTGGTCAGCTTGCCGCCGGTGTTCCGCAGGGCCAGGCAGAACCAGATGCCCGAATACCCGTTCGAGGTGCCGATTTCCACGACGTGCTTGGCACCCACCGCCTCGGTCAACAGGCGCAACATCCTGCCGTCCCAGACGGGAACGTTCATCATCCCTCGTCGCTGGTTGCGGTCCATGTCGTCGAGCACATCGAGGATTTTCTTCTCTGCTTCATTCTTCGGTCTGGGGGGGCCTTCCGTGGAGGACGTGGCGGTTCCACCCCGACTTCCCCGCATTCCCCGGCCTGGCCCGCCCGTGCCGGAACCGCCGAATCGACCGGGGCGACGGCCGATTTCCTCCCCGGCCAATTTACCGTCTTTGTTCCCGTCGAGCTTTTTCAAGGCCCCCACGGCGTTCTCAATCTCAGCCGCCGAGATCTGGCCGTCTTTGTCGGCGTCGAATGCCATCAACAGCGGGTGTTGGGGGGCAGCGAAGCTCTCGCGGCCGGGAGGCGCGTTCGGCCTCCGTTGTCCGCCCGGCGGCTGTGCCACCGTGGCGTACGCCAACAACGCGATTGCAGAGACCGCCATCAGTCCAGTTGTCAGCCTTCTCATCGAGTTTCTCCTTGAGCTACGCATTTGCCGATTGTGACGCAAATCGAATCTCCCCAAGTGCGGCTGTTGCCCTGCCGCACCGGTTGGTCGCCAGGGGACGTTCGGCAGCACGACTGCCGAATCCGCGCCCTTGAATCCCCACACCTCTCCCAACCGTGGCTACGACCCCCCCGTGGGAATGGTACACTGCGATCCGGCTCGACGCCGTGAGGGCGGAGCGAATCTTTGAAAAACCTCTGCTGCAAATCACTCTGAATCGGGACGCTGGGGTCGCTGCGGGGAGATGGCCCCGGGGCCACGCGGCCTGTTGCCGCTTCCGGCAGCCGGATCGTCGGTCCCACTACATCGGTCCACTATTATGAAACTCCGCGGGCGGGTCAAGGTTTCGCCGGGGGCGAGCAAGGCTGTTGTGTCTCCGCGGGAAATCAGTCCGGAGCCGGTGGGGCCGGCTGTATCTGCCGACCGCTCAGCGCACATCGGGGACGTGAAGATGGCCCGCACAGCCCGCCCTACTTCCCCCCACCGGTGGCTTCCATTGACCTGATTTGCCTCGCCGCATATCATCCCGTGGACAAAAACGGAGTTTTCTTCCTTGGAGAGCGCAGCTACGTGCCGGACCAACACCAGTCAAGACCCCGGCCGACGTTCCCGCCCCCGTTCGGTCCTTCGGAAACACGGCGGGCCCACCTGGTGGGGATTGCCGGGACGGGGATGCGGGCGCTGGCCGAGGTCCTGCTCGGGCGGGGCTGGCAACTGAGCGGGTCCGACCTGGCGATCGATCCGGTCAGGCGTCTGGCCCAGGCCGGGGTTCGGCTCCACCAGGATCACGCCGCCGCACATCTTCCGCCGCAGACCGAGGTGCTCATCTACAGTGACGCCGTGCCGCCGGACAACCCCGAACTCCGCTGCGCCGCGGAACTCGGCATCCCCACCTACAGCTACTTCGAGATGGTCGGGCACTTGACCTCAGGCAGGCACACCCTGGCCGTGGCCGGAACCCACGGCAAATCGACCACCACCGCCATGGCCGCGGAGGTGTTGATCGAGGCGGGCCGCGATCCGACCGTCTTTTGCGGGGCTGCAACGTTGGGCCAATCTTCGGGCGGGCGGGCCGGCGGCGGTGAGCTGGTGCTGGTCGAGGCGTGCGAGTATCGAGCCAATTTTCTCCACCTTCGACCCCGAGATGCCGTCATTCTGGGCATCGAGCCGGACCATTTCGATTGCTACCGCTCGCTCGATGAGTTGGAAGAGGCCTATGCCCGGTTCGCCGGCTTGGTGCCCGCGGACGGACTCCTCCTGGCCCGGCACGATTGTGCGGTCAGCAGACGAATCACCGCGAAATTGGCCTGCCGCGTGGAGACTTTCGGCATCGGCGGCGGGGCCGATTGGTCGGCCCGGCGGCTCTCTGCCCGGCGGGGCCGATACGCCTTTGAGCTTTGCCACCGCCGGCGGCGTTTGTGCCAGGTGAGCCTGCGGTTCCCGGGGCGGCACAACGTACTGAATGCCCTGGCCGCCGCGGCCCTGGCCTGGGTTGGCGGCGTGCCGACGGAGCGGATCGCCCGGGTGCTGGGCGGTTTCCGCGGGCTGCACCGGCGGCTGGAGTTGCTCGGCGTCTGGCGGGGCGTGACGCTGGTGGACGACTACGCCCACCATCCGACCGAGGTGACCGCCACGCTTCAGACCCTTCGGCGGATGTTTCCCGGCCGGCGGGTGTGGTGCGTGTTCCAGCCCCACCAGGTCTCGCGAACCGAGCGCTTACTGGACGAACTGGCCGAGAGTCTGCAAAATGCCGACAGGGTGTTGGTGGCGGAGATCTTTCGCGCCCGTGAAGGACCCCCCCGAGACGGGGATGTGACGGCGGCCGATTTGGCCCGGCGGGTCCGCGAAGTCTCGGCGGGCCCCTCGGGCAGGCCATCGATGGCAGTTATCGAGGTTCCGGAGGTCCACGCCACCGAAGAAATCACCCGGCTCCTTCAGACCCGTCTGGCGCCGGGCGACGTACTGGTCACGATGGGAGCGGGCGACATACGAAGGATTTGTGATGGCCTTATTGACAGGTTTCGAGAAGATCGTTCGGCGGGATGAGCCGCTGGCGATGCACACCTGGTTCCAATTGGGCGGCCCGGCGGAGTATTTCGCCGAACCGGGCGACGCCGACCAACTGATCGCCCTGGTGCGGCGTTGCGGCCAGGAGGAGGTCCCGGTGCGGCTGCTGGGCGGGGGGTCGAACATCCTGGTTCGCGACGAAGGCGTGCCCGGCATGGTGGTGCGGCTGGCCGCGCCGGCCTTCGGCTCAATCCGGGTCGAAGGTCAATCGGTGATCGCCGGAGGCGGGGCCACCCTGGGGCACGTGATTACCACGGCCGTCCACCAGGGCCTGGCCGGACTGGAAACCCTGATCGGCATCCCCGGAACGCTCGGCGGGGCGCTGCACGGAAACGCCGGCACCCGCGGCGGCGACATCGGACAATGGACCAGCCAGGCCACCGTGATCAGCCAAACCGGCGAACTCTTGCAGTGCGGACGCGACGATCTGGTCTTCGAGTATCACCAGAGCAGTCTCGACGAATTGGTGATCCTGGAAGCCGAATTCCAGCTCGAAGAGGACGACCCCCGGGAACTGGCCCGGCGAATGCAAAAACACTGGATCGTCAAGAAGGCCGCTCAGCCGATGGGCCACCAGTGTGCCGGCTGCGTGTTCCGCAATCCCCGCGGTGCCAGTGCCGGCGAATTGATCGACGAAGCCGGCCTGAAGGGCACCCGAATCGGCGGCGCCGTGGTCAACGACCGCCACGCCAACTTCATCGTCGCCGAGCCCGAATGTACCAGCCAGGACGTGCTCCGCCTGATCGACCTGATACGCAGCCAGGTCCACGAGCGGCTGGACGTGGAGCTGGAACGTGAGCTGGAGATTTGGTGAGCCCCTCCCGCTGCCGCTTGCACTGCCGCTTGCGGCTTGGCCGGCGGAGGCAAGAACCGGATAAGGAGATCCCCAATGGGCGCGGTAAAGAGGAAACGGAAGTCCCCGGCCCGGCCCGCCTGGCTGGGCAAGTTGATCTCGCTGATGCGGGGTCCGGCCGGGCCGTTTGTACGGGCCGCGCTGCTGGTGGCGTTGCTGTTTGGCGCGTGGTACCTGGTGTGGCTTAAGGTCTCTGACCGTGTGTTGTCTTCCGAGGAGTACGTGGTGGGGCCGCGGGACGTGGAAATCACCCCGCTGCCGGAATGGATTCACACCGACGTCCGATCCGACGCGTTTCGCAACGCCAGCCTGGGCGGACCGCTCTCGATCATGGACGACCAGCTCACGGAGCGGATTGCCAACGCGTTTTCGTTGAATCCGTGGGTGGCCAAAGTGGTTCAGGTGAGGAAGCGTCCTCCGGCCCGGGTGAAGGTCGAACTGGTCTATCGCCGGCCGGTCTGCATGGTCCAACTGCACGGCGACCTGTTGCCCGTCGACGTGCACGGCGACCTGTTGCCGGTCGACGTGCACGGCGTCCTGCTGCCGTACGGCAACGACGACTTCTCCTCCATCGAAAAGAGCTATTACCCGCGCCTGGTGGGCATCGACACGGTTCCCGTGGGAACGGTAGGTGAGTGTTGGGGCGACGCGCGGGTGGTCGGTGGTGCAGAGATTGCCGCTGCGCTGGGCGAAGTCTGGGACGAGTTGAACTTGCAGCAGATTGTGCCCTCGGCCCCCTTGACCACGGGCGTGGCGAAGGAGCCCACCTACACGCTGGTCACCCGGGGCGGCACGCGAATCCTCTGGGGCCGGGCCCCGGGCACGGACGCACCCGGCGAGCTGCCCGCGGCCGACAAGGTCGCCCGCCTGCGGAAGTACACCGAGCAACACGGGACCCTGGAGGGAGTCAGCGGGCCGCAAGAGTTGGACCTCTACGGCCTCCGGGTCTCTTCCCGTCCTAAGCCGTAACCGCCTGCGGCCTGGGGGAGATTATGATCGAGCGGCCGGGGCCTGATCCTGCGAGTCCGCTTTGAGCCGATCCTTGATCTCTTCCCGCACGATGGGCAGTTCCTTGGGGGCCTCGACGCCCAGGCGGACGATCCCCTGGGCAACACGGACCACCGTGACTGCGATCTGGTCGCCGATGAGGATCTTCTCGCCGACTTTTCGCGACAGAACGAGCATCGTGAAGTCCTGGTGCGGGCAATATGGTTCCCGGCCGGCCGGGATACTGCGGTTGCGCGGGAGGCGGGCGCACAAACCACCCGCCTCCCCTTAGTATCATCTATCAAGATAGCAGTGCTATCGCACAAATGCAACAGGGAAGGGCAGCCGCGAGCGGTTTTCTTGAGCCCATGTGAAAATAGGAGGCCCGGGAAGAATCGGCTGAATCTGACTATTTAGGTAACTCGGTACGCGGCGGCAGACGTTCCCCGCTATCGCCCCGGGGGCCAACGGCCTGCGACCGCCGCCGGACCCGTAAGGCGTTGCCTTCAGCCGTGCGTGGAACCATATGGAACACGATCTCCGCCGGCGTGTACCCGGCCTAAGGGCAATACCGTTCAATTGAGTGCAATATCAAGGAGGATCAAGTGGCACCGGCGTCTCGCCGGTGAGACATAAGTGAAAGCACTGCCACAGGTTCCGTCACACCGGCGAGACGCCGCTGCCACTGTGTTGACGCCAGGTTTAGGCGAGCGGCAGGAAAAGGTTTACCGTGTAGGTCGGATTTGTAATCCGACCGGGACGGAATGCCATTCCGTCCTACTGTAATCCCATTCCATCCTACGGGTAAGTTGCCTTCTTCCGCTCGCCTTAATTGTTGACTCGTTTTGGCCGCCCGAAAACCCAATAATTCGGGCCCCGTATGAGGCGACCGGCCGCGCCCGGTGACCCTCGACTGCGAGCCGCAAGAAGTCCCCACGCCGCGGTCGCATGGCGCACCTGCCAGATTGTCAAAGAGCAACCCTTGCAGCCCGAGCCTGCAGGGTCGGCGCGGCGGGCCTCGCTCCGCCCCGTGACCACCGACCAGGGCCGACAGAGTACGATACTAATGTACACATATTCCCTTCGGTCGTCAAGCCGAGGAATTGGGCCACTGGCCAGTGTGCAGCGCCACTCCCGAACGCCTCAGACGCTCAACAAACTGGAGGATTTGACGTGTGGCAAACGTCATATGGTGATTGATCCCAGCACGGAGCCATGTGTATGGATTCCCCGGGTTCCTCGGCTGCCGGCTGCTCTCTTCGATGTACCGATCACCGCGACTGAAATCTGCACGACAGAATTCATCCATATCGCAGAGGAGCTGCGCCTCTGCCGGATATTGCGCGTTCCCGAGACTACCTTTATGGCAGAGTCCTTCGCCACGCATGATCACCCAGTATTCGGAATGCGTGTAGCGGATACTAGCGCTCGGATTGGGTTTCTCAGGAGGCTCCTCGTAGATCGGACGTTGAATCGTGTAGTCGCCAAACGTGGGCCGTCGAATGCCCCGTGGCAAGGTTAGTACCTGGTCGCGCCAAGAGAGCCAGTCGTCTCTCCGCAAAGTGTGCTGGCAGTTCTTCTCAAGTTTCTGCAAGTCCTTTGGAAAAGCACCTATTAGGACAATGAAACTCCGCCACTTGGATAACTGTGCAAGCGACGTGCAAAGCGTCTTGAGATCGGGTTGCGATGCGTTCGGAGCTTGGTAGTCCACCAATAGGTCCACATCTACGATGTCCAATCTCAATCGGCTCAGCAGTGTTTCCAGCTTGTCTGAAAGCTTTGGATGTGACACTTCGCGCGGCGTAATCCGGAAACACGCGCCGGTCTTATCTTCTTCAACGATCGACGAGACCGCGTTCTGGTAGTCCTTCGATCTGCTGAGCCCAGTAACGGGCACCAAGTTTGACCTATCCGGGAACAGCGGAAGGAGCCTTCGAGTCTCCTGCGCTAGCAGTTCGAGAGGACGTGAGCCGCTTGCCTCCCGAATTCCCGCGTTGATCACGTGATCAAGGTCGACAAAGACCGGCGAAGAACCCCAGCATGTCTCGATGTCCTGAGAGATGCTACGGAGGACGGCGCGAACGGAAGGACTCGGTGCATCATCCTTCGCCTCGAAGCTGCGAGGGATGATTTCGAT
>CAZUAM010000013.1:0-26884 GCA_964618095.1 uncultured Planctomycetaceae bacterium
TATCGACCGCCGGAACAACTCGTGCACGTCGGGTAGCCGAGCTCGAGTGCCCAGACGGGCAGGTCGATAATGTGCGGCGCCATGCCCGGCGTCCAGCCGCCGCTAAAATCCATCCAGGAGCCGTGATTGTACGAATCACGGGCCAGGATCGCATTGTAGGGGCGCATGGGTGCCGGACCGACCCAGAAGTTCCAATCCATTCCCGGCGGCGGCGTGGTGTTCGGGTCGTGGCCGACCCCGCCCGGCCCCTGGTTCATCACGTTGAAGGTCCGCACCACGCTGACCTTGCCCAGGTTGCCGGAGCGAATCAACTCCACAATCCGGCGGTAGTTCTCGCCGGCGTGGATCTGCGTGCCGATCTGGCTGATCACGTTATGCTTCTTGACCGCATTCTTGACCGCCAGACTCTCGCCCAGGTGCAGCGTCATCGGCTTCTGGAGATAGATGTCCTTGCCGGCCCGGCAGGCCTCAATCGCCGGCAGCGTGTGCCAGTGGGGAGGGGTGGCGATGATCACCGCGTCGACGTCCTTCTGGGCGAGCAGTTCCCGGTAGTCGCGGTAGGGCTTGGCCGACTGCTTATACTTGGCCACGGTCGCGTCGAGCCGCGCCTTCTGGACGTCGCAGGCCGCGGTAACGACAACGTCCGGATGCGCGGCGCAGTTTGCCAGGTTGCCGCGGCCCATCCCCCCGCAGCCGATCAGGCCGATCTGGATTCGATCGCCCGCCGCAGGCGTTCCGCCCTGGCCCAAAGCACCAGCGGGAACGAAGTAAGGGGCGGCCGCACCCACCGCCCCCGCAGCGGCCGTCTTCCGCACAAAATCACGCCGTGATAGCTTGCTCGAGTTGGACATGGAAATTACCTCCTTCGCATATATGGTCGTGATTGTTGACCGAAACACCACAAAGCGAATGCCAAATAGGATTTCGTCGTTCCGAGGATTCCACAATGTTTAGCCCCGGCGGCCACGCCGGGGCTTGCCACCGCGTAGCCGCGGCGGCCAAACAGCCCACTCCCAGAATCGTGCAACGCTATTAGTCACTCAGTTCGACAATGGTCCAAAGCTTCAACTCCGGCACCTTGACCCTCGTGTATTTCCCGTCGGAGGTTGCCTCCACCGCAACCGGCTCCGTCTTGGGGGCGTGCAGCGTGGCCTTGGTGAACCTGCGACCGCCCAGCAGATCGCGTCGCAGTCGGAGCCTGAACTGCTGCTGCGGAATCATGCTGTCCTTTTCGCCGTCGTAGCGACGATTCAGCAGATGGACGACCACGGGCGAGGTCCCGTCGCCGGAGATCGCACGCGGCACGACCCCGACCTGTTCGGAGCCTTCGACTGCCACGGGTGTCGGAACAAGTCTTTCGAGCCGCTTCGGATCCGGCCAGACAATCAGCCGGCCGTCGCTGCGGACTTGCTCGATCAGCTCCCGCTGCGGCTCGTCCATGTCCAATTGGTCCAATTGCCCGGCGACGATGACGGCCCTAAACTCCGCCAGCCGACCGCCGTCGAGCCGGTAGTCCAGCCAGTCGTCACCTGCCACCACCACGGTAAAGGGCACGTTCCGCTCGGCCAGCGCCGTCGAGATCGGCTCGATGTTTCCGCGGCCCTTGCGCCGGGCGGCGTTGTCGTAGACCACGGCCACCGGGGCCACCGCTTCGTAGCCGTCCAACAGCCGGGCATTTTGGCGGACGAACCGGTAGAGCCAGGCGTACTCCTCGGCCGGGCCGGTGTACCAGTGCGTCCCCTTTTCTTTGGTGTAGCACCACTGCCGATGCGGCGCCATGAAGTTCTGTCCGAAGGCATACGACAGGGCCACCCAGGTGCGCACCAGCCCGGGCAGGTTGTGCTCCATCACGTAGGCCCAGTCCTGCCCGCTGGCCGTCGAGGTCACCGGCCGGTCCAGCCCGTCGGCCAGCTTGTAGACGTAGATCGGGTGTTTCGGCACCGCCCGGCTCGACGCGCCGTGGCCCACTTCACAGCAGAAGTAGCTCAGGTGCGGGGCGATTACCAGGGTCTCCGGCCGCGTCAGCCCCGAGTTGACGCACAGCGTCAACGGCTTGCCGCGAAGCTGCTCCGCCCGCCTCCGATACCCGGCTACGAAGGCGTTATTCGACTTGACGTGGTAGTCGTGAAACTCGGCGGCCAGCGGGAGTCGTGCCCGCCGCTTGTTGTACTCCTCCGGCTTCACTCCCCGATCGAGCAGGAACTTGCGGTAATCAAACTCCGTCAGATCCTCAATGCCCAGCTCGTGCAACTCTTCTTTGGAGACGTTCTTTTCGAGATACTCGCGAAAACCGGCCAGGCAATATCGGCAGAAGCAGCCCGATTGCCAAGTCACCGTCCCGGCCGTGCCGGTGTAGTCGTCGATGTGCAGCCCGTCCGGCTCGGTCTTCATCACCTCGACCAGGCGGCCGTCGAGGTACTTGCGATACAGCGGGCTGTTAGTGCACCACCACCAGGCGGGCTGATCCTTGTACTTGTGGTCCCACAGCCAGGGGACGACGAAGGGCTTTCCCTCGAAGTTGCGGCAGGCGGCCTCCAGGAAATCACGGCTAAAGTCGATCACCCGGCGAAACTCGGTGCGGAAGCCCACGCTGGTCGAAAACAACCGCACGCCTTGGGAATGGGCTCGGCGAATGCGCTCCGCGTTGGCCCCGCCGGCCCAGCCCAGCACGGTGCAGCCGTAGGGCTGGTACATCCGGGGATTGTCGTACATGAAGACCACGTCGCTGCGGCGGATCGCCCGACGCGGCGCGTCAGCCAGTTCGCCCGCCGGGGCGAAACCGTGGACCAGGAAGATGCAGGAGAATAGACACCCGACGAATGTGCTTGCGCGGACCATGTCGCCCCCCTTGTTATCAGGTTCGTCTGCTGCCAAGCCGCGAGCGGCTTACCGCTTTCCGGCCGCGGCCTTACGGGCCTTATTCAAAACGTCTTCGATGCTCACGGCCGCACCGCCCTGCCGCTTGCTCTCGTCGGCGGCCTCCATGAAGGCGAACAGCTCGAGTGTCTCCTGGGGATCGATCGGCGGCTTGCCGGTCTTGAAAAACTTGGCGATTTCCGCAACCAGCGGCCCGTAGCCAGCGTATTTCCCGGCCTCGCCCGAGGCCTCCGTACCCTCGACCGTCGCCCCGTAACCTCCCTTCTGGTACGTCCCCACCCGGCCGTCTTTCCAGACGCCAATCACCTTGTCCTGTTCCACCCGGGTGACCGTCTTGCAGCCCGGGCCCATGATCGTGTAGAGGATCTCCACCCCGTGCACGCCGTACCAGAACAGGTCGGGATGGTGCGGCTCGATCGACATCGGGCTGGTGGCCACGCAGCTTTTCACCTTGCCGAAGCGCGACTTGCCCCGGCGGATCGCCTGGAAATCGGGGCTGAACCGGGTCGACGAGCTGGAAAAAAAGGGCACCTTGTGCTTCTTCGAGAGCCGGACGATCTGAACGGCGTCGGCCAGCGAGCCGGCAAACGGCTTGTCGATAAACACCCGCTTGCCAGCGGCAAACACCGGCCGGACCTGCTCCAGGTGCGGCCGGCCGTCGACGCTCTCCAGCAGCACCACGTCCACCTTCCCCAGCAGCTCGTCGATCGAATCGCAGATCTCGATGCCCATCCCCCGAAGCTGCTCGGTGAATCCCTTCACCCGGTCCCGGCTCGAGGGAACGTCGGGACTACCGCCGGGATATCCGGCCACCACGGTCACGTCGGCCAGATCGCCGCTGGCCTTCGGATCGTTGAGTATGCGGGTAAAGGCAATCACGTGCGAGGTATCCAGCCCGATGATCCCGGCCCTCAGCGGCCCGGCCGGTTCCCCGGCACACGCCGAAAGCCCGCAGGCCACCACGGCAAGCCCCGCGAACATGCTGGTCAAGGTCAAGCGCAAACTCATGACAATCTCCTTGAGAACTCGTGCTATGAGCGGGTTTAAGTTGGCTGAACGGGATTTCGTAATTCTGGGAATTGCGCAACGTTTAGCCCCGACGGCCACGCCGGGGTTTGCCGCCGCGTAGCCGCGGCGGCTAAACGGCCCACACCCAGAATAGTGCAACTCGTTGATAGTGATTGCCCCCGTCTATTTGCCGGCGATGATCAGATCGAGGCGTTTGCTATGCTCCTCTAGCGAGAGGTTGCCGCCCTCGATCGTCATCCAGCCGTTGTAGCCCAGCTTGTCAAGCTCCCCGCGGACCACCGGCCAGTTGACGCTGCCCTCGCGGATGTTGACGAAGCGGCCGCCGTGGCCGTCCGGGTTGAGCTCAAAACCCTTCACGTGGCACTTGACGATCAACTTGCCCAAGGTGCGGATCCACTCCTCCGGCAGGGCATACTTGACGTGGTTGCCGATGTCGAAGTAGCACTGTACCCAGGGGCTGTTGAACGAGGCGATGAAGTTCCGGAAGATGGCCGGCTTCACCCAGAGGTTGTTCCAGACGTTTTCCAGCGCGATCACCACTTTGGTCTTCTCGGCCACCGGGATCAACTTTTCGATGGCCTTGCGGGAGGTGTCCACCGCGTGGTTGTGGGCATCGATGTAGGCCGCGTACCGGGAGTTGTCGCCGGCGGCCACTCGCCGGACGTGGCCGGTCTTCTCGTCGAACTCGATCTCGAACTCCCAGGCCTCCGGCATCGGCATCGGCTTCTGCCTCGTCCCGCCGATCCGGCAGGGCACCAGCAATAGGGCGTTGCCGCCGTATACCCGGCAGGCCCGCAGGGCCGTCCTCACCGCGGCGAGATCCTTGGCCACCGAGTCTTTGCGGTTGAAGTTGGCCCAGCCAAAGAGCACGCTGTGGATTCTCATCCCCAGCTTCTCCGCTACCTTGCGTGCGGCGGCGGCTTCCTTCGGCGTCACGTTCCAGGCACTCGATTCGATCCCCTCGAAACCGGCGGCCTTCCAACTCGAGAGTGTCTCTTCGGTCGGCTTGCCGATCAGGGCCTTCTTGAGCGTCGTCTTCAGCGGCGCGGCCTGTAGGGTGGCTGCTTGCAGCCGCCTGTTCGTTGCCGTGGTGCGTGAAATCACACACCCTACCCCGACGGCCGCCGCTCCGCCCAGGAAATCGCGCCGGTTCAATCGATAGTTCATGGTCGTACCTCCGAAACTCTGGTTTATCTACCTGGCGCCCCATCTCCACCTGGTTCCCAAGCTCCAGCTTGGGAACCCCCCCTCGGCAGCCCCTCGCCCCAATACCGGTTCCCAAGCTGGAGCTTGGGAACCAGCATAGGAGGGCACTTCAAGCCATAATATGCCACAGCGGCACCGCGGAGTCAAATCCCGGTCCGGCGGCCGGTAACCCCCGTCGCGAATGCCGGCATATTTCCCCTTTTCACCAAGCGGGCCGCCATGCCAACCGCCGCCCGACCGCAGCGTCACTTCGCCGCTGTCCGGATTGCCACGTCCAGCACACCGCCGGCGTGGATTACTACGGGTTGTTCGAGCGTGAGACGGACTTCGCTGCCCGCCGCGGTAAGCTGCGCGGGAACCTTTTGCCCGTCGAGTCTGACGGTCACATCTTTGGGGCCGGTATTCTCAGGTAACTCGAAAACCATCAACGCCACGCGGAGCTTGCCGTGGCGGAACTCGATCCGCTCGGTCTGCTGGTTGCCCTGGCGGCGCGGTCACGCCAGACGTTGCCCCAGTCCGAGAAACTCTTCTGCCCGAGCGATCTGGTCGGCCGATTCCTCAGCCGTCACGTCATTAAGGCCCCCGTAATCGCCAGTGTGGCGGACCTCCATCGCATGAATGAGGTATCGGTGGAAGTGGGCCGGGACAATCCCCGCCTTGACAAAGTGCTCGCCAAAGGCGGCAACCACAGCCGCGTGTTTGGAGAACGACAAGCCTTTGCCCAGGAGAATCGCCTCCACCACGTACAACATCGTGTAATAGGCCCGTTCGCGCTGCGAACCCGTGATAGCCTGCCTCGCTCAACAGTCTGGCCGCCGCCAGACTCTCCTTCGCGCGGGCCAGCAGATCGTGTTGCTCCGGTGTCATACGGGGATCCCTTCCCTGCGCACGTTCAGCAGCAGGGGGCTCTGCTCGCGTTCGAACTGCTCCTGGGAGACGAACACGCACGCGAGCACCACATTGTGCTTTAGCGAGATCTTCGCCACGTCGTCGGCGGTCCGCGCAATCTCCTCGCAGGGCGAAACATCACCCTCGAGCACAACCAGCAGATCGATATCCGAGTCAGTTTCTGCGCTGCCGCGGGCGTTCGAGCCGTACAATACGACTCGTGACAGCCGCCGACCGTAGATCATTTGCAGGTGGGTTCGGAGATCGGTCAAAGCCGGCTGAATTCTAGCGTCCATGGGCGTAACCGGGCTTCATGATGGTAAGCAGCCAAGGGTTCTGGTGCAGTCAGCCCCCCTCGAAAGGGCCAAGGGCCTCTCAGAGGCGCCCCCTCAAGTGTATCTCCAGCGGACCGTCGCCGTCAAGGATCACCGGCTCCTTGAGGTTAATGCGGATCTCGCGGCCGGAAGTGGTAAACATAGCTACAACGCGCCGGTCGCCTACTGTTGCGCTTACTTCGGTCGGTTTCGCGCCCTCGGGCAACTCGAAGACCAGCGAGCTGACGCGGAGCTTGCCGTAGCGAACCTCGATCCGCTCGGTCTGCTGGTTGCCCTGGCGGTGCTGGTGGAAAACACCCCAGCCTTCTGCGGCGGTGAAGAAGGAGACGTGGTCTTCCGGCTTCCAGATAGGCTTAAACCCAATGACGCCCGCCGGGCCGTCGTAGATGAAGCCCTGGCAGGCCAGCAGCATCGACCACACGCTCATCGCCCGGGCGTAGAACTTGCCGCACTCGTCGTCGCCGAAGGGATTGCCGCTGTAGCCCCAGGAGGCCGTATCGCTGGGCGTCAGCCCGGTTCGCAAGCGGCCGTCGTAGCGGATCGAAACCGCCCGGGCGACCGCAAGGCCCTTGCGCAAAAGGCCCGCCTGGACCATGGCCGCGGCGGCCGAGTACTCGAACCCGGTCATCACCTCGTCGCCGTAGCGGATCACCTTCGCCGGCCGCGGCCCCTTGGGCCAGGTGATCATTTGCAGGCCCGGGTCGTCGTCGGCCACGAATTTCCGCGGCAGTTGCCTCAGCCCGTGGAAGTTGCCCCGAAAGTTGTACTTCACCAGCGCCCCCAGCGCGCTGCGGACCCGCTCCGGCGGATAGAGCCAGCCCAGATCGAGCTGATGGGCCCACCATTGGCCGAGGACCTGGTCGATGTGGCAGCCGGTGCCGTAGTCTTCGTGCGGTTTCTCCTCGGGGATCTGGATGTAATACTCGCCGTTAAACAGCGTCGTATCTTGTTTGTTCGACCCGGAGGCGCGGATCTGTGCGTAGCGTTTCGCGGCCTGCGGCTCGTCTTCCAGCAGGGCCATTTTTTCGGCGGCAGCCAGGGCAGCCAGGTAGAGCGTTCCCAGCCACGACGAGCTGCCGGCCAGGGCCCCGTCCAAGGTGTTCCACTGCGGCCCGGCCAGGACACCGTCCTCGTCTTTGTCCCAAGTGGCGACGATATAATCCATGCCCCTCTTGATGCTCGGCCAGTTCTGGTCGAGCCACTTGCGATCGGCGGAGATCAGGTATTCGCGATAGGAGTTCAGCACCGCCCCGCATTGGCCGTCGAATGCCGGATGCGACTTCGGCTGCCGGTGCGGGATAGCCCCGTCGGCCGACTGGAAACGGAACTCCTGCTGGCGCATCCGCCGGGCGATCGAGGGAAAAAGCCGGGCGTGGGCCTGGGCGTAGTGCCAGACGTGGTTGCAGTTGCCGTGGCAGCAGCCCCGGGTCCGGCAGCACCCCTCCCAGCCGCCGAAATAGCCGTCCTTGGTCCAAAAACAGGTCTGGCTTCGCAGCACGGCCACCTGCGAGCTGATCCGATCCAGCAGCCAATAGGGCAGGTTCGACTCGTAGAGCGAGTCGTGGTAGAGCCGCGTCCGGCGGGTCAACTCCGCGAGGTTTTCTTCCACTTCGCGTGCCACGGCCAGGGCGTCGGGCCACCAGTTGGCGTACATGTTTCCGGCGCCACCCCACTCGCCCGCACCGTGCGGCCCGGTGGGGAAATGCCAGGTCAGCACGAAGGGGACCGTCCGCTGCTGGCCCGGCTCGAGGCTAAAAGAAACCGCCAGCGCCGCGTCAATCGTCTGCCCCGCCGGTGAGGGCCCCGCCCGGTCCGGACCCGATAAGGCGCCTTCGGCGGCAAAGCCCTTGGCCAGCTTCCGGAGGTCTTCCCAGGATGCACTTCCCGTGGCGTCGCCGGCTACGGCCATCAGCGCCATGTCACCTCCGCCGCGTGTGTCCTTGGGTCGCTCCGAGGTCAGATGCAGCACGGTGGCCTTGTTGCCGTGGAGAACCCGGTTCCGGTTACCTCCGTAGCCGGGATAAGTCCGGCCGTCGATCGGCTTGTCGGCCAGGTATCCAACCGCGTTCTGCTGCGCTGCCAGGAAGCTGACTTCGACGGGCCGATCGGTTGGATTGGCAGCCGTGAAATTGAAGATCGCGCAGGGGATCGCCGAGTTTCGCACGTCAAGCGGCACCAGCGGGCTGAACGTCTCCATGCTGATCTTCACCGGCACGTTCGCGTCCTTGAAATCATACCACCCGAAGGGATACTCGCCGCGGAAGCTCAGCGCGTTGATTGCGGCAAGAGGTCCCACGGGCGTGGTCTGCAAGGCGCGGACGACCGGCTCCGCGTCGGCCGCCTTCACGCGGACGGCGAAGAAGCTGTGCGGGACCACGGCGTGCCGGTGGTTGTTGAAGATCTGCCAGACGGCCCGCTGGGCCCGGCCGTTGATCTGGATCGAGCCGGCGCCGATGCCGCCCAGGGTGAGGCTGATTGCCCCGAGGTGTTCGCCGCGGTAGATGGTCGGCCTGCCGCGGGCCATCAGCGCGGGGTCGGCCAACAGTTCGGCGCGTCGCTTCTTACGTTGTGCGTCGCGCTGGGCGTGGAGCCTTTTCTCGCGCTGGGCCCGCTGCCGGACCGCCGCGGCCAGCTCCAGGCGGCGCCGCTGCCAGCCCATGGCGTCGACGTGGCGTGCGACCTCCGCTTCCGAGAGGGCTCGGCCGTAGATGGCCACTTCGTCGATGCGGCACTCGAGCAGCTCCTGGCCTTTGGGCGTGGACGAGCCGATCGAGAGCGGCAGATTGACCCGGCCGAAGTTGAACCGCCCGCCGACCAACGCTTCGCGTCGGTGCCCGTCGGCCACTTCGCACGGCACCCCGTCGAGATACAGCCGCATTCGCTCCTCGGTACAGGTGACGGCCAGGTGGTACCACTCGCCTCTACGTAGTCCCCCATCTGGCTGGGCATTCGTATGCCCCACTAATGGAAGGCCGGGTGGCCGGTACCAGGTGACGCTCTGCCCGTTCCAGACGGCAACCCGCGAGTAATCGCCCTGGATATGGATGCTGAATCGCGTCAGGCGATGATCGCCGTGGGCCCGTTTGGCGATGATTGAGGGGTTGTATTTCGTGCCGGGCGGGAAGTTGGGCTGGAACCAGAGTTCGACGGTGGTCTGCTTCAGGTCGAGCCCCGGCGTGTTGCCCATGGTCACGAACCGTCCGCCGGAGAGCACCAGGGCCTTTCCCCCACCGGGCCCCTCGCCGAACTGCGGCTGGCCGCCCTCCGCTCGGCCGTCGGCCTTGCCCTTCTCATCCTTCAGGTCGCCGTCGAAACGCCAGTAGGCTCCCAGTTCCGATTCGGCGGAAACCACCTTGGCATATTCTCCCGCGCCCGGTTCGGCCGCAGGCGAAGGATGGTCTACAAGCAGGCCCATGCTCAAGGCGAACACCACAGTCGAAGCATGGGAAACGAATGAGAGTCTCATGATCTGCCTCCGAGTCACGTGCACGGTGCGTAAGCGATCAGGCTCACCGCAGCGGATACACGCTCTTGCCGCGGATGTAGTTGACGCTCCAAGCGACCTTGCGATTGACGGGGCTGTTGATGACGACCCGCGCGTTCGCGCTCCTCTTTCCCGCCGCGATCTTCACGGTCACTCCGGCTTGCCTGTCGGCATCCGAGACGCTTGCACCAAAGACCTCCCACGGCCCCACCACGTCCGGTGCCGCCGTGCGGATCTCGTAGGGATCGCCGGCTACCACACGAGACACGCCCCGGATGGTCGATTTCTCGCTGTCCCATTTCTCCTCAATCACGTCCACGATCCCTTGGGTCACGTGTCGGGAGGTGCTGATGATTACCGGGTGATTCAACTGCCGCAGGGCGACCACCCGGCACGACTTCGGCCGCAGAGTCATCTCCAGTGAAGCAATCCCGGCGGCGTGCCCGGACAACTTGTTTTCCCAGAAGTCGAACGTGGCGTATCGATGCCCCTCAGGAAGTCCCAGGCGAGACAGATCGACTTTGATCGTTTGCTCTTCGTCGCCCCAGTTGAAAAAGGCGACAATATCGCGTCTCGACTCGCGCTGGCCACAACGGAGGTGCCACACCCGGGCGGGAAGCGTCTCGTACAGGTCGAGGGGCCGGGCCTTCAGGTTGTGATTGGGGATCGTCCGCCGGATCACCTCGATCCGCTCGGCCGGTACGTCCGGCAGCCAGTTGCTGACCATGTACAGGTTGCCGGTCACGGCCAGCCACGAGGCCCAGCAGCGGACCTGATCGAGCGTGAAGTGCTTGTCGAGATAGAGCACGTCGGCGTCGTTGTGCCAGACGCGGCCGTGCAGGTAGTAGATCGAGCTGGAGACCTTCACGTTGGCCAGGATCCCGTCCCACTTCTTGCCGCTGTCGACGCCCACGCGGATGGCGTCGACCAGGCCGATCGAGCCGCCCAGGGTCCGCATATTTTGGGCGGCCGTGCAGCCGAGCAGGTAGCAGTCGTCGCCGGCGGCCCGGCGAACCACCTTCAGGCCCTTGCGAAACGCCTCGATGTTGGTCACCTCCGGGTCGTGGAACACGGCGTCGCCGAGATTGTCGGGCCGGTATCGGGGATCGGGATACAACTGCTTGGCGGCCACTCCCGCCCAGAGGGCATCGAGCTTGAAAAACTTGTAGCCCCACCCCTTGGCAATCCGGTCGATCACGCCGCCGAGGAACCTGCGGGCCTCCGGGTGGGACATGTCCAGGCAGTCTCCGCCCCAACTGACCGCGTAGACCGAACCGTCCGCTCGCTTGACGAACCAGTCCTGGTGATCGGCGAAGACCGGTCGCTTGTGGTCCCAGCCGAAGGGCGTGATCCAGATCCCGGCCGTAAAGCCGTGGCGGGTGATCGCGTCGGCCGTGGGTTTCATGCCGCGGGAATAGGGCGCTTTCGCGCCGCCGGGTTTCTTCGGGGACCTCGGTTTGCTGCCATACGGCCTGTCCACCGCGTGCGTGGTAAAGTCGCGCCGGCTTACCTGCCAGCCGTCGTCGATTTGCAGGAAGTCAAACCCGTACTGCCGGAGATTCTCGCCACACCACCGGGCCAGGACCGGCATCCGCCTCTCGTCCAAGGCCCGGGCGTGGTACCAGGTCATATAGCCGGAAGGCACCGGTTTGACCTTAATCCTGTAATGCCGGGCAATCGTCTCGGCGTAGAGTTCCAGGCCCTCGAGCACGTCGTCGAAGTATCCGATGACCAGCGTTTCGCCCCGGACGGTTCTCCCGGCGGGCACCGTCAGCCGCCCGTACTCCGAACGGGCTTCGATGCGAACCTTGTCGTCCTCCGGCCTGCAAACGGCGATTCCGGATGCCCGGTCATGGGTGAGCCATCCGCAGACCACGCCGTCGCGCGTGGCCGGATTAGCCACGGAAACCGCCAGATAGGTGGTCTTTGCCCGATCGGCCGGGGCCAGGCCGTCGTAGCCCAGCGTTCGTAGATCCTTGGCTGCAACGCCAAGATCGATCCGGGCGGCCAGCGGCGTGAACTGCTTGATCGTGACCGGTTTACTCTTCACGTTGTCGATCAAGGTCCTGATGTAGACAAACGGCTGTGCGCCTCGCAGAAAAAGCGCCACCGTTCGACCGGAGGGGTGCTTCACTTCAATCGCCCGGCCATCCCCCGGCTGATCAGGAGAGTCCTCCGAGAGACTCACCTTGGCTCCCGCATCGGGCAGGAAATCGCCGAAGGTGCCTCGCTGGAGGAATTCCTTTGCCCCACGCCGGGCAGAAAAGGTCCCATTCTCGATATCGTAACGCACGGAAACAACGCCGTTATCGATTACCATCACGTCGTCCGGAACACTGAGGTCCCCCCCGCAGCAAAAAGAAGACATCCCCAAGGCAGCAAGAAGGACTCCGGGTACTCGACTCGTCTTCATCTGTCAACCTCCCGTTGATCGCCGGTTTGGCATGGATTGGGCACGCTACCGATATTGCCCCTCGGCTGCGCAGAAGCTCTCTATTGACATAACGCTTACCAAGCCAGAAGTCAAGTTCCCCCGCTTCGGAAAAATCTGCCGATTCTCGCCTCATCAGCCGCCAAAGTGCTTGACAAACTCCGCCCGGTTCGTCATGGTCCTTGTGTCTGCCGGGGATACTTGTCTTTTGATACCGGCGCACCTACAATCCGGCCAATCGCGAGCTTGCCCATCTGCCCTGTGTTCGGCCACTCAACTCCGGGGGGAACCGTCATGAGTGTTTCTCGTCGTGATTTTCTGGCAGCCACGGCGGCAACCGGCGCGGCCCTGGCCGCGCCCGCTGTGCATGGTGCCGAGAAAAACAAGAAATACCGCACCGCCCTGGTCGGCAGCGGTTGGTGGGGAATGAACATCTTCCGCACGGGGATCCAATCGGGCGACGTCCGGGCGGTGGCCATGTGCGACGTGGACCGAAACCAATTGGACCCCGCCGCGGCCGAGGTCGAGAGGCTGACCGGAACTGCACCCAAGAAGTACAGGGACTATCGGGAGCTGCTGGCCAAAGAGAAACCCGAAATCTGCGTCGTGGCCACCCCCGATCACTGGCACCCACTGGTAACCATCGCCGCCTGTAAGGCCGGCGCACACGTCTACGTCGAGAAGCCGATCAGCCACACGATTCTTGAAGGTCGGGCGATGGTCCAGGCCGCCCGGAATAACGACCGCGTTGTCCAGATCGGGACCCATCGCCGGGCGTCGCCGCACAACATCTCCGCGATGAAGTTTCTCCAGCAGGGCAAGCTCGGCAAGATCGGCATGGTGCGGGCGTTCGTGCATTACGGCGGTGGGCCGGAGAAGCCCCAGTCGAACGAAGAACCTCCCCAGGGCCTCGACTGGAACATGTGGTGCGGCCCTGCGCCGCTGCGCGCGTTCAATCGCAAAATCCATTCCAAGGGCTTCCGCCAGTTCCTTGACTACGCCAACGGCACCTTGGGCGACTGGGGCATCCACTGGATGGACCAGATCCTTTGGTGGACCGAAGAGCAGTGGCCGACCAGAGTCTCCTCAATCGGCGGCCGACCGATTGCCGGCCCCCTGATCAACGACGGCAACGTCCAAACGACCGACGCTCCCGACCATCAGGTTGCGCTGTTCGAGTTCGACTCGTTTTCCGTCAGTTGGGAGCATCGCCGGTTCGCCGGAAACCACGCCGAGAAGCACAACATCGGCTGCTACTTTTACGGCACCGCGGGCACCTTGCACCTCGGCTGGCTGGACGGCTGGACGTTCTATCCGCTAGCGAAGAGGGGGGAGCCGGCGCTGAACGTCAAGCCGCAGTTGCACACCAAGGACAGCCACAACATCCCCGAGCTCTGGGCCAACTTCGTCCGCTGCGTCCGGACCGGCCGACGCCCGATCTGCGACATCGAGATCGGCCACCGCTCGACCAGTATGAGCCTGCTGGGGATGCTCTCGCTGAAGATCGGCCGCGGTCTGCGGTGGGACGGCGCCAAAGAGCAGATCGTCGGCGACCCCCAGGCCAACAGGCTCCTGCGGCGCGACTACCGCGGCCCGTGGAAGTATCCGGAAATCTCGTGATCGAGGAGGCCCGTAGGGTGGGTCGGGCGGAGCGAGGCCTACCGCCGCTTACAATCTGAGGACGGTTCCCCTATCGGAATCGCCCAAAATACAGACAGAATGGATTCCCCCGGCAGGCACGGATGCCTCTTTCGGCTCCCTCTCCCGCTGGGAGAGGGCCGGGGTGAGGGGATGCAAGTCTGAGAACCTGAGGGCGTTTATGCCGACCGCGGTAGGACGGTCAAGTCCAGGAAAAGCACCGCCCACGTGTTTGCAGCCTGAGTGAGATCCACCCCTTCCCCATCCTCTTTCGCCCAGCCCAAGAGGCAGTTCGTTGTGGGTCGGCGCTTGATTGCTGAACCCTGAACCCTCAACCCCGAGCCCTTGCACCATGTCCGCGCTGGTCGCCATTGCCCCGTTGGTGCTGGTCTTCCTGCTGCTGGTCTTTCTCCGCTGGCCGGCGAAGAGATCGATGCCGGTGGCCTTGCTGCTGACGGTGGAGCTGGCCTTTGCCTATTGGCTGGTGCCGCCGATACGCGTGGCGGCGGCTTCGCTCCAGGGGCTGATCATTGCCGGCCAATTGCTCTACATTATTTGGGGTGCGCTGCTGCTGTTGTTCGTGCTGAAGCATTCCGGGGCGGTGACGGCGATCCGCAACGGGTTCCGAAACGTCACGCGCGACCGCCGAATCCAGGCGATCATCGTGGCCTGGACGTTCGGCTCGTTCATGGAAGGCGCAGCAGGATTCGGCACCCCCGCCGCCGTAGCGGGCCCCTTGCTGGTCATCTTGGGATTCCCGCCCATGGCGGCCGTGGTCTCGGCCCTGACCATCCAAAGCACGCCCGTCTCCTTCGGGGCCGTGGGAACGCCGATTATGATCGGGGTGAACACCGGGCTCGCGGATCAGGCTGCGGTCAATGGGTTTATGGAACAACACTCCGCCACATTCGCTGCGCCCACTACGGCGGAAAACTATCAACACTTGCTGATGACCATCGGCGGCCAGGTGGCGATCGTGCACGGGATCATCGGCACGCTGATCCCGCTGTTTGTGGTCTGCCTGCTGACCCGCTTCTTCGGTGCCAACCGCTCCTGGCGTGAGGGGCTGGCGGCCTGGAAGTTCGCGCTGTTTGCGGGCTTCGCGTTCACGGTGCCGTACGTGTTGCTGGGCGTCTTCCTGGGGCCGTGGTTTCCCTCGCTGTTGGGCGGCCTGATCGCGTTGGCACTCACCGTCGGGGCGGCCAAGGCGGGATGGTTCCAGCCCCGCGAGATCTGGGACTTCCCGCCGGAGAAGTCTTGGGACCCCGAGTGGCGGGGCAGTTTTCCGCCCCCGGCCAACGAAGAGCAACGCCCCCCGATGCCCTTGTGGCTCGCCTGGCTCCCCTACGTGCTGGTTGCGTGTCTCCTGGTGGTTGCCCAGGTGCCCTCGGTCCGTCAACTCGTCAAGCTCTCGACCCCGAAGCTATTCCTGCTCGGAACGGATATCGACGTGGACGCCAAGACCCTCGAGCTGCCCGGAACCGCTTTCGTGATCGTGGCACTTGCCTGCCTGCTGCTGCACCGGATGAGTTTTCGGAGTTTCGGCAGGGCGATGGCCGATTCGGGACGAGCGCTGCTGGGTGCGGCTGCGGCCATCGTCTTCGCCGTGCCCATGGTGCGGATCTTCATCGAATCCGACGTCAACTTCGCCACTCCGGCCCTGGCCAGCATGCCCATGGAACTCGCCGACGCCGCGGCCCAGTTCGCACACCGCGCCTGGCCCGCGCTGGCCGCGGTGATCGGGGCCATGGGGGCCTTCATCGCCGGAAGCAATACCTTCAGCAACATGACCTTCTCGCTGTTCCAGTTCAGCGTGGCGGAGCAGGTGGGCCTCGATCCTTTGTTCATCGTGGCCCTCCAGGCCGTCGGCGGCGCGGCCGGAAACATGATCTGTGTACACAACGTGGTGGCCGCCTCGGCCACCGTCGGCCTGCTCGGCCAGGAAGGGGCCCTGATCCGCAAGACCCTGATCCCCACCACCTACTACCTGCTGGCCGCCGGACTGATCGGCTGTTGCGTGCTGCTGTTGTTTTGAAGCGATTGAGGTGCTTGGTCGTTGGCTCATTCAGATCAACCCGTCTATCTGAGTTGAAGACTTTGTCTGACTTGAAGCGGGGGCGGCGGGCTTTTTTGCATTTTTTGAGGGTATCCTTCGCCGCGTCAAAAAATCGCGCGGCACGATCTCGCTTGGCGTAACCGTCGGGCTGGGCGGACCTTGCGCTGTCGGTGCTTCGGCGGTCTTTGTTCCCGCGTCAGGCCCGTCAAGGGGAATCTGTCGGCGACCGCCGGCCGCAACTTCTTGGGCTGCAAGGACCTCGGCCCCAATTAATTTGAACGGTATTGGGCTTACTCCCCCCTCTCTTGCCAGGCCCGCCGATCGCTTGCCAACGGCCGGGGCAGGCCGTAAAATCGGGGCCATCTGGTGTCCGGAGTCTCGCAGTGCAGGAGGGCAATCGCCATGTTTCGTAGGGTTGGCCTGTGTGTTGTCGTTTTGGCTGGAATTCTGACGGTCGTCGCGGCCGGCGCGTGGGCCCGGGAACCGATGGTCCCCGGGGCCGTGGTCTGCCATGAGCGAGGCACATTTGCCGAAAAGCTGGCCGCCAGGGAAGTCCGCCGGTACGTCTATCTGCGAACCGGGAAGCTGTTGCCCGTCGTGGGCAAGCTCGAGGCGGCACCGCCCGGAGGCGCCGTCCTGGTGACCTTCCCCTGCAAGATCCGCCGCGACTATTTCGGCCTCGGGGAGCATCCCGACTTGAAGCCGCTCTCGGAGATTCCCCTTGTCTCGGACCGGTACCTGCTCAAAACGATCGAGCACAAGGGCCGGCCGCTGTTGGTCCTCTCCGGCGGCTATCCCGCGGGCCCGCTCTACGCGGCCTATCATTTGGCCGAGCACCTGGGCGTGCGGTTCTACCTGCACGGCGACGTGATCCCCGACAAGCAGATCGCGCTGAAAATGCCCCGGCTCGACGAGACGGCCAGGCCGCTGTTTCGTCGCCGCGGCATCCAGCCGTTCCACGATTTTCCCGAGGGACCCGACTGGTGGAACGCCGACGGTTACAAGGCGATCCTGGGCCAGTTGCCCAAGCTGCGGATGAACTTCTTCGGCCTGCACACCTATCCGCAGGGCGGCGTGGGACCCGAGCCGACCACCTGGATCGGCACCTCCGGCGACGTTGGACGCGGTGGTTACGTGAAGTTCAGCTACCCCTCACGCCACTTCACCACCGGCAACGTCACCGGCGCCTGGGGTTACAAGCCGATGAAGACCGGCGACTACAGCTTCGGAGCGGCAGAGATCTTCGACCGCGACGACTACGCCGCCGACTACATGCGGGGCACGGCCCCCTGGAACAAGATGTCACCGGAGCAGGCAGGCGCGCTGTTCGACCGCTTCGGCAGTCTGCTCAAGGACACGTTCGGCTTCGCCCGGCGGCTGGGGATCAAGACCTGCCTCGGCACCGAGACGCCGCTGGTGATCCCCGGCCCGGTCCGGGAGCGGCTGGGCGCGGCCGGCAAAGACCCCAAGGACCCGGCCGTCGTGCAGGAGGTGTATGAAGGCATGTTCCGGCGGATCAAGCTGGCGCACCCGTTGGACTACTACTGGTTCTGGACGCCGGAGGGCTGGACGTGGGGGGCGGTCAAGCAGGAGCAGAGCGACGCCACGCTGGCCGACTTCCGGGCGGCAATTGCCGCGGCCAAGAGAGTAAAGGCCCCGTTTACCCTGGCCACCTGCGGCTGGGTGCTGGGACCGCAGCAGGATCGGGCCCTGTTCGACAACACGCTGCCGAAGAACATGCCCATGAGCTGCATCAACCGCGAGGTGGGCCATGCCCCGGTCGAGCCCGGCTTCGCCAACGTCGAGGGCCGGCCGAAATGGGCCATCCCCTGGCTGGAAGACGACCCGGCCATGATCATTCCCCAGCTCTGGGTCGGGCGGATGCGCCAGGACGCCGCCGATGCCCACCAGTACGGCTGCACCGGGCTGCTGGGTATCCACTGGCGGACGCGGATCCTGGGGCCCAACGTCTCGGCATTGGCCCGGGCGGCCTGGGATCAGAGTGCCTTCAACCCGGCCATGGGTGCACCGGCGGGTGCTTCTCCGGCGGCCAAGCCGCCCGAGGGACCCCAAGGAGGCAAATTCGCCCGCTTCCCCAACAACCCCATCGCCGAGACCGACGACGATCCGCTCTACCAGACGGTCCGCTACAACGTAGGCGCCTATCACCTCGACGTGCCCAACGGAAAATACGCCGTGCGGCTTCAATTCTGCGAACCGCACTACACTGCCAATCACAAGCGGGTCTTCGGCGTGAAGCTCCAGGGCAAACGGGTGATCGACACGCTCGACCTGTTCCGCCGGGCCGGCCAGAACAAGGCACTCGACTACACCTTCAAGGACGTCGAGGTGACCGACGGCCGGCTGGTGATCGACTTCGTCTATCAGCTCGAATACCCGTGCATCGCCGCGATCGTGGTGAAAGGGGCCAAGGCCACGCGGAAGATCAACTGCGGCGGCCCGGCCTATAAGGACTACGCTGCCGACTGGCCCGAGTCGACGGCCGGCGGGCGGCAGCGGTTCCTGCCGGCCGACGACTTCTACGCCGACTGGGCCCTCTCGCAGTTCGGCCCGGAGGCGGCCCGGCCGATCGCCGAGCTGTTCGTCCGGATCGACGGCAAGCTGCCGCGGCCTTCCACCTGGGTTGGCGGTCCCGGCGGCATCCGGCCCGACGCCAGGCCGTGGGACGAAGTCCGCCAGGAATACGCCTTCGTCGACGAGCTGGCCCGGCTGCGGCCGAAAGTCAAGGGGGCCGGCAACCTGGAACGCTTCGACTATTGGCTCGACAACTTCCGTTACCTCCGGGCCGTCGGGCAGGTCAACTGCACCTGGGCCCGGCTCAACCAGGCGATCAAGAAGGTCCAGGCCACCAAGGACGCCGACGCACAGAAGCGGCTGGCCCGCGAGCTCGCCTTGCCCGTCCGCAAAGAGCTGCTTGCCCAGGTGGCCGAGGTACACCGGCACCTGCTGCCCACGGTGACCACGCCGGGGGCGATGGGCAACGTGACTAACTGGCAGCAGCACGTGATGCCGATGCTGCTGGAGCCCTCGGAAAAGCAGCTCACCAAGATCCTCGGTGAAGG
The DNA here is from genome assembly GCA_964618095.1 of uncultured Planctomycetaceae bacterium. Classification (GTDB taxonomy): domain Bacteria; phylum Planctomycetota; class Planctomycetia; order Pirellulales; family Thermoguttaceae; genus CAZUAM01. The sequence goes on from CAZUAM010000013.1 coordinate 19,028, forward strand.
CCTGCCGGCGGATGCCATGCCGTGGAAGCGATACTCCGGCCAGCCGCGGATCTTCGTGCCGGTGGTACGCACCAGCCTGGTGGCCGGAGAGGCGTTGAACCTCCAGGCGACTATCCTGGGCACATCCCCCCAGGGAGCGACCGCTTACTGGCGACAAATGGGCTCCGGCGATTTCGCCAAGGTGCCGCTGAAGCACGTCGCCCGCGGCGTCTACGCGGCCACGCTACCGGCCGAGGCGATCACGGGCGACCTGGAGTACTACGTGGCGGCAACGACCGCCTCCGGCAAGACGCTCCGTTTCCCGGCCACGGCGCCGAAGTTGAACCAGACGGTGGTGATCGTCTCGGAGAAGTGAAGCCGCTGGCGGCTTTGCCTCCAAGGCCGGATGGAGCGACGCACGACGGCGCCACCGCGCCGAGGATGCACCGCATGAACGGCACTTCGCCGTACAACATGAAATACGTCTGGGCGATTTCCCTAGTCGCCGCCCTGGGAGGATTGCTCTTCGGCTACGACTGGGTGGTCATCGGCGGGGCCAAGGCGTTTTACGAGCCCTTTTTCCGACTCTCCGACTCTCCGTACTATGCTTATCTCCAAGGCTGGGCGATGAGCAGCGCCTTGGTGGGCTGCCTGGTCGGGGCGCTGCTCTCCGGGGCGCTCAGCGACAAGTTCGGCCGCAAGCGCCTGCTGATCCTGGCCGGGTTGATGTTCACGCTTTCGGCGGTGGGCACGGGCCTGGCCTGGAGCTTCACCTGGTTCAACGTCTTTCGTTGGCTTGGGGGCGTGGGCATCGGCCTGGCCTCGAACCTCTCGCCGATGTATATCGCCGAAATCTCGCCGGCGCGGATCCGCGGCCGCCTGGTCTCGATCAATCAGTTGACCATCGTGATCGGCATCCTGGCCGCACAGATCATCAATTGGCAGATTGCCGACGCCGTCCCCACGGCCGACCAGGTTCGGCTGCTGCTGAACGAGCCATCGGCGATCTCGGCGATGGCCGACCGGGACGACTTCGACTTCGAGAAGGAGAAGGCCGCCGCGCGGGAGATCGCCGACCAGGCCGCCCTGGCAGCCGTCAAGGAGGCGCTGCCGAATATCCGGTTCGTCCGGGCCGTCACCGACCAGCAGAAGAAAGCCAAGGCCGAGGAGGACGCCCGCATCATGGCCGCGTACGTGCTGCCGACCTGGAACGGGCAGTACGGCTGGCGGTGGATGTTCGCCGCCGAGACGCTACCGGCCGCCGCCTTTTTCCTCTTCATGTTCTTCGTCCCCGAAAGCCCCCGCTGGCTGGTCAAAAACGCCAAGGACGAGCGCGCCCGCAGAATCCTCGCGCGGATCGGCGGCCCGTCCTACGCCGACTCCGCGATCACCGACATCCGCCAGACGCTGGTCGACGAGATCGAGCGGGTCAACTTCCGCGATCTCATCGAGCCCAAGATGCGGAAGATCCTCCTGCTGGGCGTGGTGCTGGCCGTGTTCCAGCAGTGGTGCGGGATCAACGTGATTTTCAACTATGCCCAGGACGTGTTCCACGCGGCCGGGTACGGCGTCAGCGAGATGTTCCTGCAAATCGTGATCACCGGGACGGTCAATCTGATCTTCACCTTCGTGGCCATCTACACGGTGGATCGCTGGGGGCGGCGGGTGCTGATGCTGGCCGGGGCGTCTTCGCTGGCGGTGGTCTACACGCTCATGGCGGCCTGCTTCTTCTTCGAGAGCAAGGGGCCGCACGTGGTGATGCTCGTGCTCCTGGCCATCGCCTGCTACGCCTGCACCCTGGCGCCGGTCACCTGGGTCGTGCTCTCGGAGATCTTCCCCAACCGCATCCGCGGTGCGGCGATGTCGGTCTCCGTCTTCGCGCTGTGGACCGGCTGTTTCACGCTTACTTTCACCTTCCCCCAGCTCAGAGACGGACTGGGACCGGCCGGCACGTTCTGGCTCTACAGCGGGATCTGCGTGCTCGGGTTCCTGTTCATCCTCAGGCGGCTTCCGGAAACCAAGGGCAGAACACTGGAGCAGATCGAACGCGAATTGGTCGACTAGAAAAGGGCACAGGAGCCTTTTGTGCGTAGCACCTTTCGGGCGGTCCCGGCAAGAGGCTCCTGTCCCCTGTTCTCGCACGCATTACTGGAGAAGGGAGGTGGCAGATGAGAAGCTCGATCAGGTGGGGCAGCGGCCTGGTGGCGTCTGCCGGGATGCTGATTCTTGTCAGTGCGGTTACGGCGGCTGAGTTTGAGGTTGGTCTGAGTGTCCAGGAGTCGGCCGGGGTAGCGCGGCGAGGTGAGCCGATTTCGGGTGGGGTGCCGCTGCCGAAGGGCGTGTTTCAGCCTGAGCAACATTTCGCGCTTTCCAAGGAGGACGGAACGGAAATCGCTTGCCAGGTCAGCCCGCTGGTCGTGGAGACCGACGGGAAGCTCCGTTGGATCCTGGTCGATTTGCAGGATGACGTGGCTGCCGGAGGGACGAATAAGTACGTGCTGCGTGCGCAGAAATCATCGCTCACGACGGCCAGCGTACTTAAGCTCGACGACGGTCCGGAGGCGGTGACAGTCGATACGGGCGCGATCAGATTCACGTTGTCGAAGAACAAGTCGTTCGGGCTGTTCGATTCCGTAGGCGTCGGCGGCAAGGTGATCGTCAGCGGGGGCCAGGTGAGCTATGTGCAGATGCAGGGCCGCCAGGGCTGGGACGATCGGGCCGGGTGGCGGCCGAAGAAACTCGTGGCCGGGCCGCCGGAAACGGTCAAAGTGTACTATGCGGGTCCCCTGTGCGCGACGATCGAAGTGGCGGGACATTTTGGCGACGACCCGCTGCGTGCGGGCTACAAGGCGTGGATTACGGCTTGGGCCGGCCAGAGCCGCGTGCGGGTCAAGTACAAACTGTGCAACTCCAACACGGGCCGCTACACCGCCATCCCGGTGGCCCGCTCAACGATCCAGCTCCGGCTGCCCGGAGAGACGAAGAACGTGACGTTGGGGGCGGCCCAGCCGCTGTCGGCCGGCAGCGAGGGCTGGATCCACCAGGGGCTCTTGCTGCACCACGCCTATCAGGACATCGCCGGGGCGGTCAAGGCCGGCAGCGGCGACGAGGTGCTTTGGACCGGCAACGGACCCAAGGATCGCCCGGCCGGCTGGATCGCCGCCACCGGAGCCGCTGGCACGGTCTTCGTCTGCGATCAGCTCTTCTCGACCAATCCCGCCCGGCGGCTGGCCGTCGGCGACGGGAAAGTCGTGCTGGCGGGCATTGCCGAGCGGTTCGAGGGGCCGAAGGATCAGAAGTTCAACCGCGACCGCCGCATCGGCCAGCCCTGGCAGTCCGACGGCTTTTGGCTCTACGACTGTTCGCACCACACGTCGGAATACCTGTTCGACTTCGCCGCCCCCAGCGACACGGCCACACTCGACCGCCTGGCCAAGGCCGCTCGCAATCGCCTTTGGGTCCTGGCCCCCGGCGAGTACTACAGCCGCTGCCAGGTGCTGGGCATCGGCCGCTTCGGCACGCTCGAAGACGAGCAGGCCTGCTACAAGAAATGGGGCTGGTCCTTCCAGCCGGAACAAGTCCCCAGCCGCACCGAGCCGATGCCCGGCGCATTCGTCGCACGCGAAGACAACCACTACGAGAGCGAGGCCGACAGTGTGCAGGGCCTGTTGCTGATGTATCTGCGCACCGGGCAGCGGGGGCAGTTCGATCTGGCCGAGGCCTGGGCCCGGTACCACATGGATCTCCAGGCCTGGCGGACCGACGGCTGGCGGTGGAAGGACGGGGCGATCTGGTTTCCCCAGGGCGGCCCGCAGGGTAATCGTCGGCAGCGCGAGGAGTGGAATTTCAAGTGGGGCCCCGACTGGGGCGAGCGGAAAGACAGCCCCGACTGCGCCGACCTCTGGCGGCTGGCCCGGGCCAAAAGCTGCTATTGCCACTACTACGGCTCGGGGCTGGCCGACTACTTCTGTCTGACCGGCGACCCCGACGCCCTGGCCGCGGCCGTGGACAACGTGGAACAGAAGGACAGCGAGTTTCGCCGTTCACAGCAGCTCACGCCGGGCAAATCGGCCGTGGGCTCGATCCGCGGATTCGGCCGCGGGTTCGAGGTGATGGTCCGCGTGCTCCAGGCCGATCCACAAAACCAGTTCGTCCGCGACCTGTGCCGCCTCTCGGCCAAAACGCTCTGGCAAAGCCCGCTGCTGGACGAGCGGGGATTCCACTGTAGCCGGATCGGCGGCGGCTTCGGGGGTATGTCGGCCAAACAGATCTCGCCGAAGGTGAAGAAGTGGATGGACGCAAACGGGATCAAGCTGACCATGACCGGAGACACCGTCGATACGCTCAGCAAGGGACAGGCAAGCTGGAAGGTCCGCTGCATGGGCGGGACCTGGCAGCACGTCTATATCCAGAACGGCGCCGACCTGTACGCCCGCTACTTCGACGACGAGGATATGCGCGATTTCACGATCGCCTTCGCGCAGCTCAGCGCCCGATACATGCTCAGCCCCAAATGCCACCAGACCTGGTACTACACCTTCTTTGACGTGCCCGATCTGGGGATGGTCTTCGACCCTTGGGTCTTCGACCATGCAGATACGCGGGACGGCGAGGGCTGCGTCCACTCCGGCTGGTACACCCGCTTCTACCCCGACGCCTGCGCCAAGGGCTATTCGCTGACCGGCGAGCGGCACCTTCTGGAGAAGGCCAAGGAATTCTGGTACTACGGCTCGAAACGCCGCTACCAGACCCGGCAGCTCAGCGGCGGCAAGAATGAAGTGGGGCTCTTCGCCGGCCACACGCCGCCGAAGGACGACACGGTGCTGGAGGTCTCGCGGCTGCTCTACGAGGCCTCGCACCCCCGCCGCGACGACCAACCGCCGGCGGCGATTACGGACCTCCAGGTCAAGCTGCTGGACGGCAACCGGGCCGAGATCCGTTTCACGGCCCCGGCCGACGCCGGCGGCGGCAGCGTGGCCCGCTACCAGTTGAAGTCGTCCGAGCTGCCGATCGTGCCCTACCAGCAGTGGGACTACGCCCGCGACGCGGGCAAAAGACGCAACTGGTGGCGGGCGGCCAACTGCCAGGGCGAAGCGGCGCCTTCGAAGCCGGGCACACCGGAGCGGTTCGTAGTCACCGGCCTGCCGTCGGGAGACTCCTTCTACTTCGCCGTCCGCAGCTTCGACCAGAGCGGCAACCGCAGCCCGCTGAGCAACCTCTGCGGCAAGGTGGTCCGTGAGCAGTGAACCGCCCGGCAGGGGGTGTTATTCCACCGGCTTGCGGATACGAACGGCTCCCGGTGAAATCACCGTGAAGTTGCCTATCAGCTCGTCGCTGTGCTTCCTGACGTTCGACGCCACGACCGCCGCCTTGCGCGTCGATGCCAGACCGGCCAAACGTACAAGGACAACCCCGGTGGTGACACGGCGTTGTCGAAATACCAGTTCACCGAAGTCTTTGTCCGCTGTCAGCAGCAATGCGCTTTGCTGGTTGGCCAGCTCAAGCACTCGCTGATCTGAAATACCTGCTGCCATTTCCGCAACGTATTGCACAGCATACCCCTCTTGGCGCAAACGCTCAACGATTGGCCGATCTAGACTTTCATCAGCCAGCAAGTTCATCTTAGGGCCTCAACGACCGGATAAACCACGTCGGCCCGCAGGGCTTCGGCGGCAAATCCGCAGGCAGCTTGCACTGCTTCGCGACTGACGCGGGGATGAGCGTCGATGATCTGTTCTACCGTCTCGCCCGCAGCCAGCTTTTCCAGGATCAGCTCAACGGTGATACGGGTGCCTGCAATGACGGGTTTGCCCATCATCACGTTGGGATCGGATGCGATCAATAGGTGTTGCATTTCTAGCTCCCTAGGGATTCAAGGCATCGAGAGAACTCCTCGGGCACGCCAATCATTGGGCGCCCTGAAGCCGTGTCATGAAGCTCCTCCAGGAAGGTTTTTCGTGCGCTTGTGTTGCCAACGCGGTGGTGGAAGGCGTTCCACTCGACGGCGGCGGCCAAAACCGCAGCCGCAAGAAGACGTGCGGTATCGCGAGGAGGCTTGTCGATAGCACCACCGTGTAACACGCTGCAGCGAATCTTGTAAAGCTTTTTGAGGCGCTTTTGCGCGGTTTCGCGCTTGGTACGCTCCGGTTGGAGTAGCGCTGGGACGTTCGTTGAGAGTTGCTTTGTGATACTGCGCCTTTCCTCACAAACGATTGCTTCAATCGCAGAAAAACACAACGACAGTCCAATTCCCTTGTCTTCCTGATCATCCGCTTGGACCAACAGACGGACAGCATTTCCCATCTTCCGGTGCATCTCGTTGTCCCTTGCACCGAAGTACCTGGAAACGCACTCGGAGAAAAACCTATTGCCCCAGCCACCTTTGAGTAGCGAGCAGGGGGGTGGAAAAGGCGCGAGAAAACGTTATTACTCAACGGAAATCGAGAGTAGACGAGGCTCAGAGATCGAATGATCGAGGGTACGAGCCGACGAAACTCACGTCCCGCTTGCTCCATAGCCGCTGTTGAAGCGTAGCCCCACAAGGTCCCGTAGGCTTGCAGGTCTCTATCAGGCGTGCCGGCTTGAGAATAAAACTGCACATAAAAGTCGAACGTGCCGTCGGCGGCTTTCCAAGCGAACTCTGAATCTAGGTTGTCTACGTCCTTATTCCAATACCCCAAATCGAAACGCTCGCCCTCGTGCCCGTCTACAGGGATGCGAAGCAGTAGATGTTCTACAAAACGTTCATGGGCGGCGACGAACCTGTCTCCACGGACCCCGCCGAACTGCGCAAACAGCACCTGTTTCAAATCCGTGGGCGTGATTGCATGTGGCCTCCGCAACTGACAAAAAACATGCTCGTCAAACAGATCGGCGAGTTTGTCGTCGCAGACAATGATCCGCCGATCGCGATCCAGGCGCTCCGAGAGGGAGTCATCGGTGTAGCTCGTTCCCCGTTCACGCGCAAGACGCTCCGAGAGCCCTTTGGCGAACGGCCCATCATCCCTGAGTACTTTTTCGAGTCGATTCACAACGTCTTCCCGCGACATGGCACAACTCTCCTTTCAGAATATCGAAGATACTCGGGGACAATATACAAGTGGCCTGCGACCGTGGTTTGTTCGATCCGACGCAGGTCTACTCAGTGCGGATGTCACCCGTGCAACTGCGATCCTAACACGGGCAGCACTGCCGGGCAAGCCAGGAGTGGCCCCCGCTGGCCCGGTGTTTGGCAACCGGATCTACCATGGCGGCGCAACCGGCGCGCCGCAAGCAACCTGCCGCCGATCGCGTCCGCTCACCCCTCGAAGCGAATCGCGAGGATCTCGAACTTCAGCGTCCCCTGGGGAACCTCGATCTCGACGCGGTCGCCGGGTTTCTTGCCCACCAGTCCTTGGGCCAGGGGGCTGGTGGAGAGGATCTTACCAGAATCGTAGTCCTCCTCACCGGCGCCGACCAGGGTGAACTCTTCCTCGTCGCCAAAGTCGAGGTCTTTGACCCGTACCGTCGAGCCGAAGGCGACCTCGTCCTTGGGCAGTTGCGCCGGATCGATCAGCACGGCCCGCGAGAGCTTGTCGCGGAGCACGTTGATCCGGGCCTCCATCATCGCCCGGCTCTCCTGGGCACCGAGGTATTCGGCGTTTTCGGTCAGATCGCCTTCGGCCCGGGCGTGCTTGAGCCGCTGGAGGATCTTGGGCAGCTCGATGGTGTACAACTGGTCGAGATCGGCCTTGATCTTGTCGTAGCCGGTGCGGGTCATGGGGATGCGATCGGACATGGGAGGCAACCTCGCAAGGGCGAAAAAAAGCAACGACCCGACAGAAAGCTAGAACCCGTGTGCCACGGCCGTGTCGGCCGTGCCCGGTAGCAGCAGAAAAC
>CAZUAM010000014.1:0-1683 GCA_964618095.1 uncultured Planctomycetaceae bacterium
ATACGGGGGCAACGCGAAATGTCTTGCCGCCAAACGTGACCGTGTCGCCCACCTGGGGCCGCGCTTGATCGGTGCCGCCGAGTTCCTCTAGCGGATCGCCGTCGAATTGGTCGGTCTTGAAGCCGCCGGCGAAGATCCAGTCGGGCGACATCCGATCACTCTGAAAATCGAAGACCGGCACGCCGCGGCCCGGCTCATAACCTTCGGCCGGTGCGATTCGCCGACCCGTATTCGAAGGGGGTGGTTCTTCCGGCGGTGGTCCGGCCTTTCCCCACAGCGCCAAGCCGGCGAACGCGGCACCGGTGTATAACGGGGCGGACCAATTGCTGCATACGTGCCAGTTCACGCCTTGGTGTGTATCGCGGCGTGCCCGTAGAACGCCGCCAGCCGCCCAGAGCATGTAAGACTCGACGCGTTGCCTGAAATCGGCAGGCCAGGCGTCGTAGCACAAGTCGTACGCCAGGGCCGTCTGTTCCAGGCGATTTCCCACGTTGTTGCCGTACTGATCGGAGAGAAGGCCCTGCGACATGAATTGCTCGATTGCGGGAATCACCTGCCGTGCGTACTTGGCGTCCGCCGTGAGCTGGTACTTGACCGACAGCCCGACGACGCCGTCCATCTTCTCCAAGGCGGCTTTTCCCAGGGGGGTGTCGGCCTTCCGTCGAAGGTCGGCCAGATCAGCGCGGCGGAAGAGGATTCGCGGGTGCTCCTCGGGGCGCGGCGGCGTGAAGTCCTTCGGCAGCGATTGCGTCGGAGGTAGGATCACAGCCTCGGCCCGGCCAGTCACCCTCGTGCCTTGCCAGTCCCCGTCGTACTTCCCGCGGTAGACTCCGTTGCCGTCGCGTGCCAAGCGGACCGTGTACGTCGCAAAACCATCGGGATTGCCGCGGGCATCGCGGAAGATAGTGACGTCCAAATCGCAGTTGAACGACGCGTCGGTCAGCTCGACGTTTTCAAGCGATGCAGTATGGACATTGTGATTCGCATCTCGGGCCGTTCCCCAAGCCCGCAACCACCCGTCGTCCGTTCGCCGCAACAGCAGTAGCAGCGGCCATCGGCCCTCGGCCGGTATCCGATCGAACACAACCGCATCAAGAAGCCGGAGTTCGACTTGCAGGTTTGGCGGCTTGGCGCTGGGCACTTCCACGCCGTATCCACTGGCCGGAGCGGCCACGAGGCAAGCACTCATCAACATCCAACGGCTCAGTCGTGACATGGTTCACCTCTCGATCATCACGTGCTTCTCGGTTGCCCGAAAGCGCATCTCTGTGTGCTAGTTTTCTCGCTGCTGAAACATGATGGTGACCGGACGGGAGATTTCCTTCCGGCCGCCAAAGGTCGTGATGGCGTAGATCGAGTGCAAGCCCGGCGGTAACCCCTCGAGCCGCACCCGGTAGTCACTGCCGGCCAGCACCTTGAGCCGGTTCAGATCGGCGTAGTACTCGACCGAAAGGTCATCGCCCAGCGGGCCGGAGGCGACCAGCTCGAACGGCTCGTTAGCGGCCAGGAAGGAGTTGTGCCAGCCGTGAGGCTGCGGCCCACCGTAGGTAGACGTTCCTTCGAACATCGGGAAGTGGATGATCGTTCTGGGGTTCTCCGAGACGAAGGCCTGCCAAAGCCGGGCGATTCTCTCACTGGGCAGCCAGACGAGATTCTCCGATTTGCCCCGGTACTGGCGAAACG
>CAZUAM010000014.1:1693-7649 GCA_964618095.1 uncultured Planctomycetaceae bacterium
CCCACGTGTCGGTCAGGCCGAGCCAACCGCTCGTCTCGGCAAGCGTCTTCAGACGCACCGGCCCCTTGCGATAGTCGGCGTCCGGGGGGATTCGCAGGTTCAACAATTCCAGGAAATAGGGGTAGATCAGCGAGTCAGACCTGTGTTGGCGGTGGTAGACACGCCACATCGGGGCGCTTGTCCAAAGCGCACGCTTGGCGCGCAGGCCGGGAATGGCCGCCACGGCTTCCTTCAGGTGCGAGCCGTCGCGCGAGCCGAAAACGTGCAGATGGGGCGTGTCGAGCACGCGGCGATCCTCCGTTTGCGCACCGGCCATGCCGATAATCACCGGTGCCGCGGCGATCGTCTTCTCGGGAAACCGCGCAGCCGCCCGGGCGGAGTAGCCGCCGGCGAACGACGCCCCGGTCACCATGAACGGAATGTTGGGCAGATGGCCGATGCCGCTCAACTCGGCCAGCCGCTCGACGGCCCGTTCGTAGTGCTCGGGCGGGAAGTAGCCGCCGATCCGCACGATGCCGTAATGTGCCAGGATCTGGTTGAAAGGTCGAATGCCCTCGATGTCGAGCGTTCCTTCCCACGACGCCATCGCCTTCGGCTTGCGAAGCATCCCTTCGCCCTTGTCCCAGGGAAACGCCTCGCCGTCGACAACCAGTTCCTTCGACCCGGCTGAAAAGAGAATTGCCCGAATGTCCGCCGGGTCCATGTTCCTGGGCATCAACAAGAACGGCGAGATGAACTCGTCCTTGCCCGCGCCGAGGGGCACTTTGGCCAGGCACATCCGCCAAGTGGCGACTTTCGGGTGATATTCTTTCCAGACGGCGGCGGACTCGCTGTTCGCGTCGGCCGGATCGACCGTGAAAGAGATGTTGTCGAAGGTGACCGAAACCGGCCGCTGGCCGTCGCCGCCGCCGGTAATCATCGGCCCCACATAGACCTTCTGTGGCAACAAGACCTTGAGATAATCGGCACCGATTGGCCGCCAGTCCTCGCCGTCGGTACTGAAGTACCCGTAGACATTGGGATACCGCCGCACGATCTTCAGCCAGACGTTCTCCGCGGCGGTCATCTCGCGCTCGTAGCCGTAGAGATAGGCCCGACCGCTCCCGTCGTGGGCGCTGGGTGTGACGTGGTGTCGCATCAGCCAGCGGAAGCAGCGATACGGCTCCCGGCCGTCGAAGCGCAGGTTCAGGCACTTTTCGGTGCCGTCCAACCCCGCACGCACCGAGATTCCATACTGCGGGTCGGCCGTACCGGTTGGCCGCTTGGCGATCCGGGCGATAATCGTGAAGTTCGACGCCTGGGTCTCGACGAATGCAAAGGAGCCTTCGTGCCGACAATCACTCGCGTCCCGTCCTGCGGCGGTGAGCGTGTACGAGCCGTCGTCCGCGTATCGCCCAACCGGCTTGCCGGGGTCGGGCCCGGCCAGCACGACGGCCCGCAGTTGCGGCTCGGCGCCACCGGCGACGAGAACCATCGGAAATACGCCGGCGACTGCCAACGCTGTGGCTAGGGACGGCAAAAGGAATCTCTTCGAGGGACACGCGCTTGTTCCAATCGCCATACTGACCGTCCTCCTTCCATCTTGCCGAGGTGACTCGAATATCCTAACGCCCCGTAACGCGAAACGCACGGGAGACAGGTAGTGCTGTCTTGACCTGTGGTTCCGTGCCGCGGCCGAATTGCCAGGCGACGACTTCGACTTCGACAGGAAACCGGGCTCGAACCGGCAACTGGCGGATCACCAACTTGTCGCCGTCGACTTCGGCCGGCCCGTGGGCAACGTAGTACTCCACCGGCAAGCCGGCGTCGCTCTTAGCTCTCAGAGCGACGGTTCCTACGCCGGCCTTCACATCAACCAGCGGGGGAAACGTGATGGTCTGCTCAGTTCCTTTATCGATCCCACGGAAGCCTCGCAGCGTCATCCCGACCTGCTCGGTGTAGCGGTACTCAGCGTCGCCTTGGCTGTAGGCCATGAAAGTCACGCGTGAGCGCTCGTCGGCCCCGGCCAGGGCGTCGTACTGCCAGCGGAGCGTGTCGAGGCCCGTCGCCACCACCGGCCCACTCACCGGGCGGACGCGAATCGGCGCGCTGGAGTGGCCCACTGGTTGACCGGCATCCGGCCAGCGCGGTCCTCGGCCATCGTGCTGCGGAGGATAGACCGTCGCGTAGGCGGGATGCACCCGGATCGTCTGCCCGTCGCCCACCCAGGCGAGTCTCGTGAAGAAGAACCGCGCCCCGGCATCGACCCAATAGGGGTCGTTCCACTGGATGAACTGGTCCTTCTTGCCGAATCCGCCGGCGTGGTAGGTAACGCTGGCTTCGGCCATTTCCCGGTCGAAGTGCCATGCCGCCCGGCCCTTCTCGCCGCGATAAGTTTCGTACGGTGCCGGTTCGAACGCGTCGTCGGCGTCGATCCTCAGGTCAGCGAGCCAGCCATGGTGGACGTCGATTTCTCGAAGAACTGGGGGACGCTTGCCTTCGAAAGGCACTTCGGCCGGGATACGAGCCTGGGCCGCCTTGCGAATGAACAGGGCCAGATACTCTGCGTTGCGATCAGACCAAGCGAAGTGCCCCGCGCCTGGCTCCACCACCAGGCTGCCGAGGTTCCTTTCATTCCGGCCGCGGAACGTCACAATGGCGTCGCGTCCCCCTGCCCAGCTCTCTCGCCCGGACGCATCGCGCATCGTGCCCCCGAACTCGTCGAACTGGCCCAACATCATCAGCGCGGGCACGCCGGGCGGCAGCGGCGTCTCGCCGCCGGGCGTGCCGCCCCGGTACTGGACCAGTCCGAAGCAGCGCGCGTGCATCCTGGTGGCACAGGCCTTGGCCTGCGGCCCGCCGGCGGAATGTCCGACGAACAGCAACGGAGCCCTCGACAACTCGCCGTAGCCGGAGACCTCGGCCAGGTCGTCGAGGACTCGTGGCAGGTCCGCACCGCCCAGTCCACACTTCAAGAAGACGATCGCCAAGTGTTCCGCGGTGCATGCCTGGCGAATGCAGGCGTCTTTGGCCATCTCTCGCTCCATCAGCGTCATCCCGCCGATGACCACGCCGCGGACTGCCGGGGCTTGCGACGGGATCCACAGAAACGCCGTGCTTGGCCCCTTCTCGGTCGCTACCGGCACAGCGAACTGGAAGACCGCCGCAAACGCAGCGGTTGGGCAGGCCAAGAGGCAAACCGCTGCGGCGATCGCTGCCGGAGCGCGGACGAACGACCTCCGGCGGCCGCCTTGCCTGGTCGGTGAAAGCAGCGCAGTCCGCACGCAGTATCCCGGTGTGATCTTCATCGAATCCTCCTCGGTTCCACGGTGGCGGGCTACGCCTCGTCCGACACGGAACGACGGTCCCTACTTCTCCCAGGTGAGCACACCGTTGGCTATGTCGACGTCCACCGGCCGGCCGTTGACGATCAGCTTCGGCCGGTCTCGGCCCACGGGCAGCTTCAGTTGGTGCAGGTCGCCCCGGACCACGATACGGTCGCGGCCGATCCGCAGGTAGGCGAAATCGGCGAACACGAACTGCTCGCCGTCGCCAAGGAGCGTGATCGGCGACGCGAAATCGTCGCCCATGCGCAGCAGGATGCGATCGTCGATGGAGCTTCCCGATCGACCGGCGACGCGCAGCGCCATGGCCTGCGGCGATTGTGCGATGCGATCGAAACGAGCGACAACCGGTTGGCCTTCGAACGGCTCGTGCAGTGCCGCGAACGTCGCGTCGTTGGCTTTCCGGGAAGCCAGGATCGTCACTCCATCGACCAGCGGCAAGTCGAGCACTCGGTCCGGCCGATCACCCGGGGGTTTGGGAGTGGAAGTCAAATAGGCGGTGGTTTCCGGCTGCCCGAGCATTCGCAGTCGCACACCGACGTTTCGCCGCCACCATGCCTCGCCCAGCGGAGTATCTTCCGGCTCGACGGCCGGCCGCTGCTGTCGGACCGTGACCGTCCAGTCTTCGCCCCGCGTTTCCAGAGAGCGCTCGTCGCTGAGTTCCTTGATCAGATCGGCCAGGTCGTGCGACGGCCGCCAGCGGTCACCCGGCTCGGTCTCCGCCTTGCCGTACGTGTGGACAATCCAGGCATAGGAGTGGGGCCTGGCGTCGCTGCAGGAGAAGACATCGAGCAGGTATTCCCGCGTCAGCGCCAGCACACGCGTTTCGTCCACGCCCGGATACCGCTGATCGGTCCGAGCAGCGACGAACTTCACCTCCGGCTGGAAGAGGTGACGAGTATGGCAATCGCTGGTGAACTGTGGTTCGATGCTGCCGGTTCGTCCCCAGTCGTCCACCTTGACGTGGCCGTCCACCATCACCGAGCAATGACTGCGAACGCTGCGACTGAAACCGAATGCATAGCCCGGGTCGGACTTGGGGTTCAAGTAGATCGGCCGGTTGAAGGCGTAGAATCCGCACAGGGCGAAGGCGTCGTTCACGTTATGCGCGTAGTTGGTCGCCAGGCGCAGGCAGACGGCCGGGGCCTCCGATTCCCAGTAGTCGGCGCCTTCGACGGCCCGCAACATCACGATCCCGCGTTCGGGATGGATTGCCGACGAAGCGGCGGGCGGACGCGCGCGTTGCGGGCCGATCGGGTCCAGGCCGAAGTAGAGGGTTGGCGTGTAGACGTCGTCCCGAGGGCCTCGCATCTGCGCCAGGAAGAAATCGAAGCCCGCCTCGGGCCAAAGCCGATGACCCCATTCGAACCACAGCCGGGTCTGCATCTTCTCGGTCTTGTCGTTGTCCCACTGCGGCGAGCGGCCGCGGGTCGTGCCGCCCCACGCGCCGTGCGACCGCCAGGTCTCGTTGCCGCCACGGCCGTCGGCGAAGTAGCCCTCGACGGTGGCATGCTCCAGGGGCATCCACGGCCGCACGTCGCCGGCCGAGACCCGGGGATAGCGCGGTCGCGTCGAACCGAGGTCGATGCAGGGAAAGGTCAAGTGGAGGAGCGACTCCAGGTGCCCGCGCATCGTCGCACCACCCCGCCCCCGGTAGCCGAACCCCAACTCGTCGAGCCCGAGATTCCGTACGGCGGTACAGTACATCAGCAGGGCCCCTGGCGTGGACCCCATCTTGCTGAACTCTTCGCTGTAGAAGCCGCTGTCGCAGAGGTACTCGTCGAAGTACCACTGGATGCTACCGTGGCGGGCCCAGGCTTCGCGGATCAGCTTCTCGTCGCGCAGCACGGCGGCGGCTAGGTTGGCACTGATTTTCCAGGGGAAGATGATGTTCGGCAGCCAGTTGGTCCGCGTGTAGTGCCCCTCCTCGCCGTCGTAGCGAGCGTAGTTCCGCTCGTTGTTGTAGAGGGCCGTGTCGTACGTCCCGCCGGGTCGGATGGCGTACTGAACGTAGCGCCGCAGTCGCCGCTCGATCGCCTCCCGCTCGTCATCGGAGAGTTCCGGGTAGAGAACATCGTACGCCAGGATCCGCCACTCGAGCGATGCCCCCAAGGGATCGGGCGCTTTGAGCAGGCTCAACAGCCGCTGCTTCTCGATCCGGCCGGCCTCCCGGTCCTGCATGACCGCGTAACGAAACAGATGACGGATCTCGTCACCCTCGCGATCGCTCGACGGCACCATCGCCTCGTAGGGCTCCTTGGCCCAGGGCTGCGTTTCGATCTTCTCTCGCAGCGCGCGGAGGTCTTCGGCGGTCCACAGCAGGAACGGGTGCTGGACCTTCTCCAGGTCCGCCGCTGAGGCAAGCCCTGCCAGGCATGAGACAAGTAGAAAGGTCAGGACCTGGATCGTGGCGTGCTGCCGCATGGAAACCCTCCGCCGGTGGTGAGAGTCGTCGTCTCGGAACTATTTCTCCGTGACCTGTAGCACAAGATTCCCGTCGCGTAGCATGACCCGCTGGCCGCCGACCACCGCGGCGTCGCCGTCGAGCTTCACTTGTGGCGGCCGATCGACGATGGGGAAGTAGAAGGTGAGCGTTTTGCCGGCGAGCTTCACGGAATGTCCCTCCGCCTTGC
>CAZUAM010000014.1:7659-26739 GCA_964618095.1 uncultured Planctomycetaceae bacterium
GTGGTCACCAGCATGACGTCGGCGCCGCTGGCGGTGGTGAAGTCCACGGCGAAGCACGTGCCGTCGGAGAGCGTCAGCGAGCTTGTCTGGCCGCGGGGCGAGGTCCACCAGTATGCGGATGCGGTCGGCCCGTCCTTGACGGTCCCCCACTGCACGTGGCGGCCTCTCGTATTGAGGCTCAGCGACCTGTCCGGTTTGGCGCCCATGTAGCCTTCAGTCCGGTTGGTCAGCACGGTGATGACCGTATCGTCGGCGTCCTTCCAGCGGTTGCGCCATACATAGAACCCGCAGGAGGAGTCGCGGTAGCAGAGCGGCAGCACGTCGGCCGGGTTCTTCTCTGGAAGGTCGACCGGCCAGTTGACAAACGAGCAGACGCTATGGTGCGGATACCAGCTCACGGTGTCGTAGGGGGCGCCCGCCTCGCCGTCCGATTCCAGCAGAAACCGGTTGTAGCACCATTTCATGGCCGCCTTCTGCTCGTCGCTGACGGCGCCGATGCCGATGCCGAAATAGGCGGCGCCGCTGAGTCCCCGGCGCGACCAGACGTTTTGCCCGTAGGCCCCACGGATCGGCCAGAAGTCGGGCGTGCCGTCACGGAAGACGGTCTGGTAGACCCACTTCAGCGAGAGCATGCGGGCATTGGGCCGCTGGGCGTTCACGAAGTCCTTTCCGCCGGTGTTCTTCCAGGCCTGAATCGCGCTGAGGTAAGCGATTTGCGAGGCCATCGAGCCGGTGCCATCGCCCTCGGCGAAGAACCCGCCGTCGCCGAAGCCCTCGCTGATGTTACGGACCATGCTCTGCTCGGCGACCTTCAGCAGCGTGTCGATTCGCTTCCGGTCGACGAACGACTCTCCGCGGACGGCCAGCAGCGCCAGCGACGCCCCGCCGACCTGCATGCCGAAGTGGTTGCTCCCCGGCGGCATGGTGCCGCGGGCCAGCGCTTCGAGATCGAAGGCCTTTTTCTCCGGGCGTTCCGAGTATTCGGCGATCGCGCGGCCGTACCTCTCGCGGTCCTTCGCATCCCAGCCGTCGTAGCAGAGGTCGTAGCCGACGGCGTACCAGCCGATCGAGGGTCCGGCCCGCAGCGCCCCGCCGGGGGCCTTGAAACTGTATCGATCGTCGCGGTCGCGGACACCGGCCAGCGCCTTCTCGAAACAGTGCTTGCCCAGTTCGGCGTACTTCTTGTCGCCGGTGAGTTGGTAAAGCAATCCGTAGCCGGCGGCGTGGCCGATGGTATACGTGCCCAGCGGCAGCGGGTCCCTGCTGTTGCGTGCGTAGGCGCGCGTGGAGTCGTTGAACGACGTGGGCATCGTCTCGCCGTTGCTGCCGTTGAGCTGGGCGCGCAGCCGCTCGAGGATCGCCTGGCCTTCGGGGGTCTTGGCCTTCTTTCGTAGTGCCGGGAGGTCACTTCTGCGAAACAGCAGCCGGGGGTGCTCGCCGGACGCCGGCGGCTGGAAGCCTTCGACCGAGGCAAACCACGGCCGGTCGTCCACTTTCATGTGCGTGACACCTTCATGCCAACTGCCGTCGAAGCTGCCGTCGACCGCCACGTCGGGCTTGCCGTCGATCTTCACCGTCAGGCGGTAGGTCCCGACCATCACCTCGTCGAGCCGCCGTCCGTCGAGGTCGAAGACGTAAAGGCAGGGTTCCATGTCGAGCGTGCGTGCGGGCACCGTGATGTGGGCGGTCAGGGTGTCGTGGTCGACGGTGGCCGTATTGCCATCGAACTTGAAAGGTGTTTGCGCGTAGGTGTGGAACTTCTGGCTCAGCAGCCCGTGAATCGTCGAGGTCAGCTTGCCGTTCTCGAGGCCCAGCCACAAGACCATGCAGCGGCCGCCGTATTGCGGGTCGCCTCCGACGAGCGACCCCTGCATGTTGCAGCGGAACGTCACCGGCTCGGGCAGTTCCGGCTGGTCGGACGGCTTCGCCGTGCCCGTTACCGTGCCACCTTTGCCGAAATCCTTGGTCGTCTCGTCCTTGGTGTTGACGGCGACGACCCTGTAGCGCCCCTGGAGCTTGTGCGGGCCTTTACGTTCCGCGTCGATCTCGAAGACGATCGTGTACCCCTTGTGGTCCAGCGGCACCCAGAGGTCGGGCGTCACATGCATGGTGAATTGCCCCTTCATCTTCCCATCCTTGATGGGCACCTTCGACAGGTCGCCGTAGTACCAACTCCGGTTGTAGGTCTTGGCGCCCTCGCGATCCGGATCGCGGGAGCTGCCGACCACGGCGATCCACTCTTCGTCGCGCTCGCGGGCATAGAGATACAGCGGCTTTGATCCGCCGCGGAAGAGGCCGTCGCAAACAATCTGCCAGTTGCGTTCCGGCTCTTCTCCCCCGGCCGCTGCCGCCAAAGACAGGATGATCCCGACGGCCAGCCAGGCCACGAGTCGTCTCCCCTTCATTGTTCGCTCCTGCAGGTCGAGGATGGTTCTATTGGAATCGATGCGGCAGGCGCAAACGAGCGTCTGACTTCTGGAGCAAGACACCGGCCCGACTCCCTGCCACCGGAAGAAAAGGCCGATGGCCCTGTGTTTTGGGCGCCCTCTCGCAGTAAATGGACTGAGAGCACGGCCTAGACAACAGCCCGAACCCATGGGACAACAAGGACTTACAGCGATCCACCTGCCTTTCGGCGCCGTCGCGGGCCGCGGCCTCGAACAAGGCGTCGGCCGCGTGGACTGCACCCCCACGCCGGCCCACGAACACTACCGCAGGAGCTCCCGGCTGCAGACGACTTGCCAACGACGCGTCGCCCGACAGGCCCAGGGATACCGCCCGGTCCTTCTCCTGCAAATGCGTACTGAGCTCGTCCAGCCCGATTACCTCGCTCAGTGTTGCCACTCTCCTGCCGGCGTCTATCGAGGCAACCTTGGCCACCAGGGGCTGCCGTGCCGAACCATAAACTTGCTCCAGCGGCACGTCGACACGAATAACCGCCAGGGCCGGTCCCGCCCATAACATAAGACACGGAAAAAGAAGTCCCCGACACACCAAGGAATGACGTGTTTTCATTGTGATTGGCTCCCTGTAAAATCACGAACTTCTTCAGTCGCCCCGTGTGCATCACGGGCAGCCGACGAACAAGACGCAATTCCCGCCGGTGATCTCGACCGGCAGCTCCCGGGTTTCGCCGCCGCGGGTCTCCTGCACCTGCACGGCATAGGGCAAGCCGATTGCCTTGTAGTTGTAGCTGACCTCGGAGTCGGTGCTCGTGAAGGCGGGCACCGGGCCGACGCGCTGGCGGTTCTTGTAGAGGAACCCGCCGAACAGCTCGGTGCGGCCGCCCGCGGTGGTGTCGACGATGGTGCGATCCTTCTCGGTCTTGATCCCGAAGATCCACAGGTCGCCGCCCCGGTTGGTGTTGTGCGTGTGGACGTAGGTCTCCGTATTGAGGTTGCGGACCCAGACTTTCTGATGGACGCCGTGGACTTCTCCCGAGAAATCGGTCAGCAGGGCCTTTCCGCCGGAGACCGTATTGATGTAGGCGCCGAGGTAGCAACTGTTGAGCACGCAAGTGCGCCGGCAGGCATGGTCGAAGGCCCAGTAGGCGTCGCCGTACATGGCCATGAGGTTCTCCATCACGACCGTTTCGGCCGTTCCCTCTTCAAGCCGAAAGACGGGCCGGCGGACGCCTTCGAACTTGATCACCGTCTGGAAGTCCGAGCTGCGCCGGTCGGCGTCCTTGAAACCCCGCGGGACGAGGTAACACGGCCCGACGAAACGCTGGACGTTGCCGCGCACGTGGATCGTATCTTTCACGACGTAGAGCCCCCACGGGAAATAGACCACCGGTTTGCCGGAATCGATCGCCTTCTGGATCGCCGCCGTGTCATCCGTCTTGTAGTCGCCGACGGCACCGAAATCCTTCACGTTGGCCCACCGGCTCACCGGCGGTAGCGGCACTACCGGCGGCTCCTCGACGGGCAGGTTCAGCGACTTCTTGCCACCGGGGAAGAGACTGATTGGTTCGCTGGACGTGAACTTGTCCAAGGAAGCCCCTGCGACACCGGGACCGTGCTTGTTGTCGATGGCCGTACCGTAACCGGCCGTCTTGGTGTTCCGCGCCAGCAGCGGGCCGTTGTTCCGGATGGCCGCTTGGTCGGGCGATCCACCGGCAAGGTCGCAGTCAAGCAAAGTCAGGAAGCCGCTGTTGTCGACCGCCGTCACCGCATTGCGGCTGATCAGTTTTCGCAGCGCGACGGTGTTATCGCGATTGACGAAACCGGCCACCCGCTGGTTCGTAACGAGAATGTTCTCCAGGTACATCCCGTGCATGCCGCTCTCGACCTGGACCCCGACGTCGAGGCCGTCCACGTGCACGTCCCGCACCATGCCGTTGCCGGGATTGCTTTGCATGCAGATGCCCACGGCGCCGGCCCGCTTGGGGTCGCTGGAGCGGACCGCGACATTGGACAGCATGCCGCCGTTGTTCGTATGGTACATCACGGCAGCCGCGCCCGGATTGCCCGCGCCCACGTCGAAGGTGACGTTGTGCAGGTGGACGTAGAAGTTCTGGGCAAAATGCTGTTCGCCTTTCACGTCGAGCATGCAGGCGGGTGCGTCGGGATCGCCGAAGCCCGGACTGGCGTCTTTGAGCCGAATGACGGTTCCCTTGCGGCTTTGGCCCTGGATGAACTTCTTCTTGTCGCCCACGACCAGCGGCCGGCTGATCAGGTAGGTGCCGTCCGGGATGTAGATCGCCCGGGAACCCTTGATACCCTTGCTCGGCGAGCCGATGGCCAACTCCAAGGCGTCGGTGTCGTCGGTCACACCGTCCCCTTTGGCGCCACAATCTCTCTTCACGTCGGCGAAGCCGGAATCAGCCGGCATGGCGAATTCCGGGTAGCTCGATTCAAGGGCGGGCGGTCCGGGAAGTGTCGCTGCCGCCGCCACCAAGGGATGCGCGCAAAACAAGGCAGTCCAAATGAACATGCCAACTGGCCACTTCAGTGGAAACACGGTTGTGTCTCTCCGCTATCAAGTCACCTCGGAGACTAGCGTGTGCGCATAACCGCGTCAACTACCATTCGAGTCGCTGTCTTCTTTGAAAACCCACTCGATGACGTCTTCATCACCCAGCGCGCGATCCCAGGCGTTGTGGCCGCCGGACTTGAACTCCGTGTAGCGGATCTCCCCATCCTTGGAAGATGCGTTGATCTGCCCATCGTCTTCGAGGATCAGCGGTTCTTCTTCCCGTGCCTTCATAATCGCCTGAAACATCTTACGGGACCCGCCGACTGGGACAATGCGGTCGTCGGTGCTGTGGAAGATCCAGATACGACGGTCTTTCAATCTGGCTGCCAGCGAGGGACCGCCGCCGCCGCAGATGGGAATCGCCGAACCAAAACGGGCAGGCCACCACGTGATGATGTCCCAAACGCCATAGCCGCCCATCGAAGCGCCCGCCACGTGGACCTGCTGTTTGTCGATCGGGTGTTTCGACAAGACCTCGTCTAGCAGCTTGACGAGCAGCCTCATCGAGACGGCCGGCTCTTCGGGCTGTTGATGTGGGCCGGTCCCCGCTCCCCGCGGCGAAACCCAGTTGAAACCCTTGACGGCGACCGGTCGCAGGATAAAGCACGGGTGCCGGCGTTGCTGCTCCGATTGATAGAAGGCCCGCCGCGACGGGGGTAACGGCAACCACGCCAACGAACACTGCGACGAACTGGAACATCAAGTCGGCCCGCCTCGATCGGAACATGCTGTTATTCCTCCTCAAATGTTACGCGGAATCGTCGGACCATTACCGTTCACCCTCGCCTCCCTGGCGAGGCTTGGGTGGCGGCAGAACAACAATCCTCACCGCTGTGGCACCTTCCATGGTCTCGACCTTGACCCGCTTGCCGACTTCAAGATCGGTGAGTAACCCCTTTTCCATGAGGGGACGCTGCTTCACTTCGCCTCCTTCTCCCTTGCCGACAACTTCCATTTTATCAGTTTGCAGGAGAACCTGCGTATCCTTGGAGAGCGTGAACGTCTGCGACGTCTCGCCGCTGTCGCCACGCCGCACGACGGTGACCGACTGGCCGTCGACCCTCGTGATCTCACCGCCGAAGAGACTCATCCTCGACTTCTCTTTCTCTCCGCCTTCCGCTGCGGGCCGGCTGCCCGACTGGGCGGCAACGACGGTCTTCTTGTCGGCCGAGAGCGTCAATCGCACCACGGCTCCGGCAGCGAGATCTGCCAACTTCTTCGGCTGACCGTTAACCTCTACCTTTGCGCTTGGTGCGACAGCGAAGGTCTGCGGCGGGGCAACGCCTCGACCTTCCTTCGTTCGGCCTGCCATAGTGATGGTCCCCCTTTCGGCATCGACTGCTTGGACGACTCCCATGGTCGTGGGGACAAACCGTTCTTCCTCGCCACCTTCCCGAGATTTCGGCGGAGGCAAAACAACGATTTTTATCGCGTTGGCATCGCCCATCGTTCCAACAGAGGCTCGCTTCCCGGGTTGAAGATCCGCAACCGACCCCGCTTTCGTAATGGGACGCCATTTCTCTCTGCCTCCTTCACCCTTGCCAACGACCTCCATTTTGTCGGTTTGCAGCAGAATCTGCGTGTCCTTGGAAATCGTGAACGTCTGCGACGTCTCGCCGCTGTCGCCACGCCGCACGACGGTGACCGACTGGCCGTCGGCTTTCGTGATCTCACCGTTAAAGAGGCTCATCCTCGGCTTCTCTCTTTCTTCCCTTTCCGCTGCGGGACGGCTGCCCGACTGAGCGGCGACGACGGTCTTCTTGTCGGCCGAGAGCGTCAATCGCACCGAGGCCCCGACAGCAAGGTCTGCCAGCTTTCTCGCTTGACCGTTGATTTCCACTTTCGCGTCCGGTGCGACCGCAAAGGTCTGGGGCGGGGCAACCTCTCGGCCCTCTTTCTTCCGGCCAGCCAAGGTGATGGCTCCCATTTCGGCATCCACTGTCTGGACGACTCCCATGGCCGTGGGGACAGAGCGTTCTCCCTCCTCGGCATACACTTGGGCGACACCACCGATGAGCACGTAGCTCTCGCGGTCAAGGTCTACCTGAACCGCGCCCGACAGAACCACAACGGCCATCAACAGAGACTTCGCGTTCATACTTCCTTCTCCTAAGTGCCATGGATCGGGCAAGAGCTCTACGCAGAACTCCGTGCCAAAGACAGATACTATACCAACGCTGGTTATGACGCTAAACGGTTTCGCCCCTTCGGCAACCTGAAACATGCCGTTACCCTCCATTAGTTCGACCATCTGCCGCATGTCGCCGACGTGGCCGCGTAGCACGGCATGACTGCCCGCAGCGAATTTCGCGTGCGACCCATCGGAAAGTCGAATGACAGCTTCCGTATCGCCCACGCGAATCTCGGCCCCTTCGGGTACTTGGTCCGTCGCACGGCCGTTCACGAGGACCGTACCCGACAAGACGCAGTGTTCTTGTACCGCGACTTCGTCCCCATTGGGAGCGACAAGCCGATAGCCGACGAGTGCGGCGACAAATAGGGCCGCAGCGGTGGCCGAGATCCAAACCACCGCGAACCTCTTGCGACGGGCAGCGCCGCGAGCGGCCGTGCAAGGAACCAGCTTGGCCGGCGGAAACGACTCCTCGTCGACATCTTGCTGCGGTCGGCGATCTCTTATCGGCTCGAAATCTTTCAACGACGCCGACGCCGCCTCGCGTCCCGCCTCCCGTCGCAACAACGCTTCCATCATCACGTGGTCGAGGTAAAGGCGCCGGGCCTCGCAGTCGTCGCGAAGGATCTCTGCAAGCTGCCGCGCGTCACTATCCGTCAACTGTCCGTCGGACAGTGCGGAAATCCATCGCCGGACGGTCTCCCTTTGTTCGCTCGGCAGGGTCATGACTCCCCCTCGCTGGCCACCGTGCGGCGGATGCACTCCAGCAATGTGGCGCGAATTCGATAAAGCGTTTGAGAAATGGCCCCCACACTTCGTTCGAGCTTGGCGGCGATTCCCTGAACGGTGGCTCCCGGCTCATATCGGCTGAGGATCAAGCTCCTCTGTTGCGGTGAGAGTTTCTTCAGACACGTCCTCAGCGCCCGCCGCCGCGAGCCGATTTCACCGGTTTGCTGCTCCGCTTCGTGTGCGAGCAGATTGACCAACTCATCGTTAAAAACGAGGCGCTCTCGCCTGGCCCTCTTTCGATAGGCGAGCACCTGAAAACGCGCCACGCCGCAGGCCCAAGCCGGGAAACTGCCGATCGACAGATCCCGGGAGATCTGTCGCGTGATCGCGAGGTTCGTCTCTTGAAGGACGTCCTCTGCTGCCGACGCATCGCCCAGAATGGACAGGATGTACGCGTAGAGTCTGTCCTGGATGAGGATCAGCTGCGAGGGCCAGTGTTCTGTCTCTGGGAGACTCATTGTGTTCTCGGCAGCTCGATGGGGCGTTAGGTAGCCGCAGTGAGATTGGACACCATCTATTAGTAGCTCGATTGGCCCCGATCTCAACATGGAAACGAGAGTATTCCTCTATCTTGAGAAGATCATACGCAGGAGAATGGCCGCCCCACCGTGGCAAGGCCGGTTCGCCTCCGATGCATTAGCGAAGCCCACCGCACAAGTTCCGCCAAACGCCCGCTCTGGGCGAGGAGCAGTTCCGTGCGACGGTGCCGCGCTACGTACCCAAGGTCTAATCGTCCCGCGTCAGCAAACTGAATCCTCGTCCTTTCGCGTCGAATTCACCCACTAGCCGGGAGATCGCAACTGCACGATGTGGCGGACGACCGCGTGGCTTGGCAGGGAATCGAGGCCTGCCAGGCCAAAACAGGCTCCGTCCCGCGAGGGGGTAGATCAAATCTCAATCGAGCGGCTTTTGCACCCTTCGGTTACCCTCCCCGTCCGTCCGGCCGTCCAGCGAACGCCAATTCCACCCAGGATTCCAGCGAACCGCCTGCACGGAGGAGGTCCGGACCATGCCTCGGATGCGCGGCTGGCATGCCCGATTCCAGCGCATTATCCTCGATGGGGATTGTGACGCGACTGCGGTTGCGTGCGGACTACTCCCCCCTTCTCGCTTCTCGGATTGGAAGTGATTGGCAGCAAGAAGCGTAGCACGATGCCACTGGTCGAGAGGATCGGGCATTGCACACATCAAGAGTATCATGCCGGAAGATCCAGACCCCAACGCTCCCGTGTTCCTCGGCGGCAGCTCGCGTCCGAACGTTCGCTTCCGACATCTCTGCGATCTCGCTGGTATCAAGCCGAAAACAAATGTCGAGACGGGCGAAGACGGTCCTTGGCTGCTGAAGGACCTTCGGAAGACGTGTGCCATCTACTACGACGCGCACGTTCCTGAGTCGTCGATCGAGATCCTCGGTCATTCGGTCGGAGGAGTCACCTATCGCCACCACGCACATCGAGGCCCCTTGGCATTCAAGGCGATTATGATCTTGCCACAGCCGTCTGCATGCGCATCGCTGGTCAACGGCTTCGGTGTCGAATGCCCTTGCTGCAGAAGACGTTTCGAGGACGCTTCATAGACTGGGTCAATGCGCGCGATGTGCTCAAGTCGCGCTTGTGCGTCCGGTGGGGGCGACATACAAGCGTTGGCAACTTGCGTTCCGACACCTCGGACGATGTGACTTTGAAGTTGCGGACCCCGCCACGAGGCGGAAGTGACGGGCTCCCTGCTTGCGTGACCGACGTCGCTGCAAACTGGAATTCCTGCGCTGACGGGGTAGCAAGGAATCGTCATGGATTCACCCCCAAGGCGTTGCCGGGACTGTCTCCCCACGACGCCGGGGAGACTTTCACTTCGTCGATCGTGACGACGCCTGGTCCACCGCCCGGACCAAGGTCGAGGCCGAGGCGGTTGCTGGTCTTGGTGCGTCGTTCGAGTTTCCCGGTCGCGACGAGTCGACTGTCGACGTATAGCCGCTGTCCGCCTTTGCCGACGGTGGTGGCGACATGATGCCAGTGGCCGTCGTGCAGGGTGTTCGTTGTTTCCAGCGGCTCGTCACCCTGCAGTTGGAACTGGACCTTCCCGGCGTTGAGCGAAACGACATGATCGCTCCAGCGATTGTTGTAGCTGGAGTATCGCCTGGCCTCGCAGAGACGCACGTCGGGCGAAGTCGTCCTGAACCAGAATGCGACCGTGTAGTCGGTGTCGGGCAGGTGGAGTTCCTCGTCGATCGGCAGCAGCGCCGGGTCGAATTCGCTCCTTCCTTCCAGTTCGACGCCCATGCCCACCTTACCGGGCACGCGGCGGGCGTTGCCGGTTAGGCGGCCGAAGACCTCGGCGCCGGCGCGGCTTTGGCAAAGCGCACCTCCAGGCTCTTCGAAGCCAAAATCGGCGATGAGTCCGGCGCGCTTGTCGCCCACGATCTCCAATTTGCATTCCGGGCCCGGTTCGGGATGGAGAAAGGCCGTAAGAACGGCTCGCCGGTCGAGGCCGGGCGTGTCGTGGCTCAGCGCGACGGCCGCCTTTCCCCGTGCGAAGCCGCACTCCAATCTCAGGTCGATCCGTTGGCCCGCGAGGAGCTTGACGCGGACGTTGCCACAGCCGGGGCCCTCGCCGCCGAAGACGGTGTCGAAGTTGCCGATGCGGGCCTGTGAGTCGAAGACGAGTTGTCCGCCGAGCCAAAGCCTAGCCCAGAGGGGGTGGCCCTTGTCGCGCCAAGGAAAACTGCCGCGAATCTCGAAACGCGTATCTTCGTTGGTGGCCGCCTCGTAGGTGCCTCTCCAGCGGACGCTGAAGGTCTCGGCCGTGATTTCGGCGGATGGAGCACCTTTGCCCCAGTTGAAATAGACCAACGGGTCAATCCGCGTCAGCGCCGGATCGCCCGAACAGTCGGCGTTGTTGAAGTACTCGCCCGTGATACCGGTACCGTCGCGTTTGGCCACTTGCGAGGCGGGCGAAGTCAGCGAGACGGTTCCGGAAGTGCGTTGCCGATCGTCCCAGCCGCGGATACGATAGATGGGCGATCCGCCGCCGGAATTCAAAGCGTAGAAGAACGTCTCGCCGCTGCGCGGGTCGGTCGAGAGATGGCCGAGCGGATATTCGTTGGCGTTGAACATGCCGTAGGCGTCCTTCGGCACCTGGTCGACGGGAACACGCAGCAGTTCGTCGACATAGAGGCCGTCTTCCGTCCAGACGGTCGGCCGGCATGTCTCCTCGTCGGACGCATCGCCCCAGACGACGCAGCCGTGCGCAAGCCCCACGAGACCGCGCGGCATGGCCGTCGAACCGATCTCGTGGTCGTTGTCCGGACTATGCCGCCCGACGCTCCACAGCGGATTCCAGTCCTTGTCCCACTTGACGAGGCGGTCGATGGCCGAGCACGAGTTGTAGTACCACGCCCCGTGGTTCTCGACGTCTTCGTTCGGGTTGCGCGCGCTCCAGGCGAAGCAACCATACCAACTGCCGTCCTCGCCTTGCCGAAAGTCGAGAGGATAGATCTCCTGGCCGTTTTCCTGCCATGCTGCGAAGCGCTGAACGTCGTCGGCGAGGTAGACGGGCGTTCCGCCGGCCGTGAACCGCGAGGGCTTCAAGCCGCGACCGGGATTGTAGCCGGTGGGGTGCGGCGTGGTGAGGATCGTGAAATCGACCGGATTCAACGCACCACCGATCACCGGACCGTCGATCCACTGGATCTCGTCGTCGGAGGCGAGCCCGTCATCGTTCAGGTCGTTCCACAGATAGGTCCGTTTTCGCCCGTCGCGTTCGCGGCTGCCGCTGGCATTGCAGGGGCGGATCCGCTTTGCCGCCCGGTCGTAAACGGCCAGCGACAGCCCTTGCGGCTGCACGCCACCTGCGTGCAGGTAGACGTGACCGTCCCTTTCGAACAAGTACGGCACGACCGGGACCTCGTAATAGCGGTTCGCGTCGAACTGCAGTTGATACGTCTCGGCGACGCGCCAGGTCCTGTTCTTGTAGTCGACTTCGTAGCGGACCAGCCCCGGCCGACCGGCGTTTGCGCGTGCCCAAACGTGGCACGGGTCATTCGGCTCGGGGCAGACGATCACGCCGTAATGCTGTGCCCCAAACCACTCGCGGAGGAGTTTCCCATCCACCGCAAAACGGGCCGAGCGTCGCGGAGGGGTATGATGCCCTTCGGTGACGACGTACCCGCCCTCGTGGTCGGCTTCGATGTCGGTCAGGTGGCGAAAATCGGTCGGAACATAGACGCCGTCGGCGCGCCCCTCGGGCCTTCCGTACGTTTGCAGCAGTTCACCTTTCGCGGAGAAGCGCTTGACCTGGTGGTGCGGTCCCGTCGTCGGCTGGACGCGCACGCCCGATCCGAGATCCTGGGCTACGC
This sequence comes from uncultured Planctomycetaceae bacterium, assembly GCA_964618095.1. Classification (GTDB taxonomy): domain Bacteria; phylum Planctomycetota; class Planctomycetia; order Pirellulales; family Thermoguttaceae; genus CAZUAM01. Next base: position 19,911 of record CAZUAM010000014.1, read on the forward strand.
CACTATCAAAGTCTCGCTCGGGCTGCCGGACAACGCCGCGAGCCAGGTCGCTGTTCTCGGCGACGAAGACGTCGCCACCAGCCGGACTGACGCACAGCCGCCAGGGGCAGTGGAGTTTCTCGGCGGGGATAGCCACGCGAGGCTTCTTGTTCGCGCGAGTCAGCGCCACGACCCGACCTTGCGAAATCGCGAAGACCACGCCGTCGTTGTCGACCGCCACACCCGCAAGACCGCTCAGGCCTTCCGTCTTGTCGACGAGACTTCCGTCCTTGGCGCTGAACCACGCGATCGTGTCGTACTGCGGATACGCCGCGACGATCAAGTCATCTGTCCTGTCGCCCGCCATATCGCGCGGGCATCGTGCGGCGCGCTGTTTCCTGGCCTTGTCGCCTTCCGCCTTGCCCAGCGTCTCCGCCTCCCAACAGAGATCCCACGGCTTCGGATCGTAGTCGGCGCCCGTGAAGACGTGCCCCGTGCTTGCGTTGTAGCCGTAGAGATGGCCGTTGGGCATCAGTTCGAACAGGTGGCCGTCGACCAGCGTAACCGCAACGGTCCCTTGGGCCCACGGATCGGCCGACCAGCGGTCGTTGACCCACAGGTGGCGTCCTTCGAGATCGGTCTTGACGCCCCAATGCGCGCCCTCGTTCGTCGCGCCGACCCGATAGAGGCCGGTCGCATCGACGGCCACGCCGACGGGGGCCTCGTGGTTGCCGGTCGCGCGTTCCCACGCCGGATCGACGTTCTGCCCGACTTGCGTGATGAACTCGGCACGCAGTCCCTCTGTGGCAAGCAGCTTCCACGTGTACTTGCCTTCGGGCAGCGAGTAGCCGTAGCGATCGAGGCCGTCCCAAGTCTCGACGTACTTGCCGGCCTTGCGAGGCGCGCCGGTGAGCAAGGTCCGGACCATTCGTCCTTCCGAGTCGTAGATGGCCAGCGAGACCCGGCCGTCTTTGTCGACGGTATAGGGAACAGAGACGTCCGCTAATGCCATTACCCCAGTCAACACGTATGTGGCGAGAAGTACGGTGGTCGACACGAGACGGAGGGATGTGTGCATGTTGCTTGCTCTTACGGGATCGGTAGGAAGTCGGTACGGGTTTGCCATGGAAAGAAAACAGGCCTACGGCGGAAAGGTCACGTTGGATACGGAGCCCACGATCTCGACGCCGGGCGAGTCGTTCCGCAAAGCCCGCCCATTTCGGGTCACGTTGCGGAAGACGACATTCGACACGGAATGGTCGACGTCGGGGCCGCTCACGCGGACGCGTCCCGGCGTTTCTCCTTGCGGTCCGTCGAACGCAAGATCGTGGAAGACGATGTTCTCGATCCGCCCCGGCGTCTGGACCTTGGCCCATTTGGTGAACTTCGGCCGGACGTCGATCAAGCCGCGCTGGCCGTTTGTCCGGATGCGGATGTTCTCGAACAGGACGTTCTGGATCGGCATGTCTTCAGCCGGTTCGAGGCTGATGCAGAACGGCACTTCGTCGTCCGTCCAGATGTCGGGAAAGTGCAGGATGTCGAGGTTCCGGAAGGCCATGTTCCGCATTGCTTCCGTCTGGCATTCGGCACCGAACCGCCAGACGTGCGCGCGGTCGGTCCACAGCACGCAGTTCTCGACCGTCAGGTTCTCGACGGCCTGACCGCCGGCGAAGCCCATCCCTTTGGGACTGATGACGTCATCATCGGAGCGGACGAATGAGTTGACGATGGTCACGTTTCTTGAGTTGACGACGTCGAAGCCGTCGCCGTTCTCCACCCGCGAACTGAGCAGTTTGACGTTGTCCACCCGCACTCCGTCGCAACCGCGCGGCACGAACGTCCAACTCCAGCCGTCCTTGACAACGATGCCCTCGACGGTCGCATTGCGGCAATTCTCCAGGAGAACGGGATAGCGCGTCGGGCCTCGGAAACGCGGATAGGAGTTGCCGTCGAGAATGCCGCGCCCGCGAATGGTGATGTTGTCTCCTTTCGCGTGGATGCCGCCCCGAACGACCGCGCCGGCGGCGAGGTAAAGCATCTGGTTGTCGGTCAGTTCGATCGCGCCGGCGTCGTGCACGCCCGGTGCGAAGTACCTCACATTGGCGTCATCCGGATCCGGTACGTCCACTTCCGGAGGGTTGGCGAAGATCATCAATGGCCCACTCTTGCCGTCGGGCTCTAAGACGAGTTGCATGGGTTCCGACAGTCTGATGACCGCCGTATTGCCCGCGATGGTCGCAGTGATGTCACGGGATTCGGGCAACACGACGAGTTCATCGAGCGGCCTGGCGGTAGTAACTTCAACCGCCGTTTCACCCGCCAAATCGAACGAGCAAAACCAATACGGCCCGCCGTAGGACGGAACGTAACCCGGCTCCCAAACATTGGCTTGATACACGGCGATCGCGTGGCCGTTCACCCGGACGGAATAGCCGCCATCGTTCTCCTCCGTCTTCCCGTTCACGACCGGCGCGACGCCGAGCAAAAGAGCTGCCGTGAGCCAAATAACGAATCGCATATACCGTCTCCTTCGGTCTTATCGCCCTTGCTTAATATTACTGCGCAAGATTGATATTGCGTGAATTGGCGAATTTGGCGAACCTATTGGCGTTTCGGTTCCTGAAGAAGGAGGCCGCGGCATGGACGCCGAGCAGATTCGCAAATTGAAGCCGAAGTTGATTCGTTACCTGAAGCGGTTCGAGGATTGCTTTTCGCGACGGAATTCTCGGGAGCATTTCTCCACGTACGTCGAGGGCCAGTTGTCGGATCTTAAGGAAAAGAGTTGCGAGCCGATCGCCTTGGCGGCAGGAGTTCCCCCGCGCGACTTGCAGGAGTTCTTGGGGGCGTACAAGTGGAACGAGGATCGCGCCCGGGATCGTCTGCAGCAGATGGTGGCTCGCGAGGATGCCGGGCCCAACGCGGTCGGGATCATCGACGAGACCAGCGACGTGAAGCAGGGCAAGAAGACGCCGGGCGTGAAACGGCAATGGTGTGGCACCCGGGGCAAGAAGGAGAACTGCATCGTGACGGTTCACCTGGCGTATGCCACGGGCGATTTTCATTGCTTGCTCGACGGCGATCTGTTCCTGCCGGAAGACTGGTCGGAGGACCGCAACCGCTGTCGCGCGGCGGGCATTCCCGACGACGTGGTGTATCGGTCGAAGTGGCAGATCGCCCTGGAACTTTACGATCGCGCCCGCGGCAACGGCGTGGTGTTCGACTGGCTGACGTTCGACGAGTGGTATGGCGGAAAACCCGAGTTTTTGCGGCAAATGGAGACCCGCCAGCAGGCGTTCGTGGCCGAAGTGCCCAAGACGTTTACGGCTTGGGTCCGCCCGCCGCGGGTCACCGAACGACCGTTTCGGCGCCGCCGGGGACGTGGCCGCAAGACGCCTCGACTGCGATCTGGCAGCCGAGCCCCTAGTAGTGTGACGAACCTGCTGAGGTACTCGCCCGCGTTGCGGGATCAACCGTGGGTGCGGTATCGCATCAAGGATGGCCAGCAGGGGCCGATGGTGTGGGAAGTCAAGCACACGATGATCACGCTCCGAGATGAAAAAGGGTTGCCCGGGATGCGGATGCACCTGGTAGCGGCTCGTAATGCCTTGAAACCGGAGGAGGTCAAGTTCTTTGTCAGCAACGCTGAGGAGGAGGTCCCAGTGCCAACTTTGCTGCTGGTGGCCTTCTCCCGTTGGCGTGTGGAACGGTGTTTCGAGGACGGCAAGCAGGAGGTCGGGCTCGACCAGTGGGAGGGCCGCCGCTGGCGGGGATTGAAACGGCACTTGATCCTCACCACGGTGAGCTACCTGTTCTTGGCCCGGGTTCGCGAGCAACTGTGTCCTTCCGGCAAGCGTGCATGAATCGTTTTGGGGCGTGTGGTACCTTGCGGGCTGTCGACGGAGAACTCTGGCGGAGGACAGCGGATGGGTACCAAGAGGATGGACGGGCTTCCGGCGCGGCTGGAGGGGGTGCGGCGGCGGTTGGAGCGGTGGCGGAAGACGCAGCCGGCGCGGTCGAGAATCCCGGAGCCGTTGTGGGCGGCGGTGGTGAAGATGGCCGAGGCGTACGGGATTCACCGGACGGCCAGGGCGCTGCGGTTGGATTACTACTCGGTGAAGAAGCGGGTCGAGGCGAAGGCGGCTGCGGCTGGGAAGATCCCGGAAGAGCCCGCCGCGGCGACGTTTCTCGAATTGACCCCGGCGCCGCGGATTGGTTCGTGCGAGTGCACGGTGGAATTCGAGGATCCCGGCGGGGCGAAGATGCGGGTACAACTCAAGGGTACGGAAACGCCCGATGTCTTCCGCAATCGCAAGTCCACGGCACTGAAGATCCTCGTGTATGACGGCCAAGGTTTTTGGCTTTGCTACGTGTCCTTTCGGCAGCCGTGCAAAACCTTTTTGTCGGCGGGGTAGCCGCGGCGGGGAGGATCAGCGGGTGGGGGGCGTCGCGAAGGCGGCGAGCGTCTGACGGTAGTTCCAGGGCATCCAGTCCTGAGGATTCGCGGCGAGCTGGTCCGCGTGACGCTCCAGTTCGGTCAGGTAGTCGAACGGATTGGCCCCGTTAAGCTCGCAGGTGTGAATCAGGCTCATGTAGAGATCGCCCACGCGGGCGCCGTTGGGCGTCTTGAAAAAGAGGGCATTCTTGCGATGAAGGATCGCCCGCTTCAACGCGCGCTCGCAGATGTTGTTGTCCAGCGGCGCCCCGGGGACGCGCAGAAACAGCGTCAGCCGCTCCCAGTGCTTCAGCATGTACGCGACGCCGGAGCCGAGGGTCGAGTTGGGCTCGACCAGCCGATCCTCGAACTGTCGCGAGAGCCACATCTTGAGCGCTTCCATCGTCGGACCGCTGTGGGCCTGGTGGAACCGAAGACGCGCTGACGGCGACAACTTTCGCTTCCGCGAGATCGCGTCGTTGCCGTAGATCACCTTCAACGCTTCCAGCACGTGGCGACACGCCGTGGGAAAATGCTCCGCCACGTCGACGAACTGCCGCCGCCCGTGCGCCAGACAGTGGGCCACGATCGTCGCCAACTCGCCCGGCAGGTTTCGACTCAACGCGTCACACATCTGAATCGGCGGCGCCAACGCCCGGGCGCGCTCAAGCAGTACCTCTTTGAGGTTCTCGCCAGCGTGCTGCCGGCCGCTGAAGAACAACGCGATCCGGCGGCCGTGGCGCGTCGAGACCACGCCCGAGGTGAACAGGCCCGTGCGCGGCTTCTTGCCCGAGCCGGCGGCGGCCGCCTCTTCCAGCAAGGCGTTTTGTCGGGCACGCTTGCCCATCATTTCCAGAATCTTCACTGTCGTGTCGTCGTTGTACACGACGTCTCCCCGAGCCGCTTGCCGGAGCAGTTCGACCCAGGCCGGCTCGAGGGGTTTCGACTGGGCACGCACAAGATCCCACTGCGTCGAGGCCGGCAAGGGGATGCCCAAATTCCCTTGCAGGCCTGCGAAGCGGTTGAACGGCATCCCGCTGCCGTACTTCAAGATCGCGATCATGCTGGCGACCGTGGCATCGTACTTCTGCGGGCCCACGCCCGCCGGCGCCGCGGCCGTGAAGACCTTGCCGCAGAGATGGCAGCGGAGCTTCTGCAATCGAAAAACCTTCGCGCCCACGGGCGGCTGGCCGACGATCCGTACCAGCACTTTCGGCCGCGACGTTTCGTAGACCGTGCCCTTTTCGCAATTCGGGCAGGCGTCGCCCGGCTCGAGCGACTCGTGCGGCACCTCGATCTGTTCCGCACTGCGATAGGCGTCCGCGGCGTTGCGGCCGTGGCCCTTGCGCTGTGCGGATGAATCGTCTTGCCGGTCCGTTTCCGCCGCGGCTTCGTCAGGCAACGGCGGGGACTCCGGTTGCCTGCCGTCGCCGACGACCGCCGATGTCTTCTCGGTGCTGGCGCCGAAGAGCAGCTTCTGCAAACGACGGACCGAGATGTGTTTGCCTTTGAGCAGATCGGTCAGATAGAAGTACGACTGGGCCAGCACCTGGACCGTTTCGTAGTCGTCGTCCTGGAACTGCTTCGCCTCGGCACGTCGCAACATGCCTTGCAGCGTCTGGACCTCCAACGCGATGATCTGCGGTTCCGTCCGCTTCATGGTCTTGCCCACCACAGGCAGTGCGCACCTCGACGCCGGGTTGATCAGGCCTCCGCCTGTTCGGCATCCGAGCCAAAACACAACTCCCGCAGACGGTCCATCGTCATGCCCGGCTGGCGGGCCAACTCGGCAATGTAGGCATACGAGTCGGCGATGGCCCGCAGACGTTCATAATCCTCTCGGTCGAGTTCGGTCTCGGCGTGTTGCAGCATCGTTTCCACTCGGTCCATGTCCAACACGGTATTCTCCTTGCTCCCTTTGCCGATCCTGACGACAGCAGCGGGCAAGACGGTCTACGCAGCGCAATGTCTGCTGGACCGACCAGTTGCCCATCGACGTCAAAGCATAACAGAGACGTGCAGAACGCGCAAGACCACTTTCACCCGTCATCCCTGGTGTCAACCGGCCGGTCCGACCGGCCGCCACGCCGGCGCGCCCCGAGCCGCCTCCGGGTTGCCGGCCGAGAGCAGGACCTGCAACTGGTGGGCCGCCAGCGTCGTGGCCGCCTTGCCGCCGCGACGCGGCCACCAAGGGAAGTGGCCGCTGGAAAGCCGTTTGTAGCAGAGCCAAAACCCTTGGCCGTCGTACACCAGGATCTTTAGCGCCGTGGACTTGCGGTTGCGGAAGACGAAGACCCAACCGGCGAACGGGTCTTGATCGAGCGTCTCCTCGCAAAGCCGGGCCAAGCCGTCGATCCCCTTGCGAAAGTCGGCCGGCTCGACGGCCACCAACACGCGCATCTGCGGCGTGATCTGGAT
>CAZUAM010000015.1:0-26637 GCA_964618095.1 uncultured Planctomycetaceae bacterium
GTACGCCCCCGTGCCGTAATCGACCCGGCGATAACGCACGCCCCACTCATCCGCGTCCGGATCGTCGGCATCCTCCGGCCAGTTCCACGCCGGCTCGATGAAGTTGCGGGCGTCGATGTGCAGCCTGCGATACAGCGCCTCCTCGTCGGCACAGTCCAGATCCTCGAGCAACCGGGCCGTCACCTCGTCGGTGGCCTGGTAGTCGGTCGGGATACGGTCGGCCCGTTTGCCATCGAGCAGAGCCGACCAGCGCTGGCGAGGGGTCATTTGCATAGAAGAAACCTACGCCGAAGACCTGGTCGGGAGTTTCGGCCTTTCCCTGAGCACACGCATTTCCCAATAGCCGGCCCGCAACGCGGGGCGGACAGCCCACCAACGCCCGCTCGTGCCCGCCGGGCGTTGCCCGCCGGCTATTGCCTCACGTTGTGGGGGCGTTCCCCGCCGGCTATTGCCTGACGTTGTGGGGACACTTGGATTATAGTTGGCGTCAGTCCAAGGGCAGCTTCACCGGCCGGCCGCCTTCGGCGATCGAGCGGTCGATCGCCAGGCACAATTCGTGCGTGTGGTAACTGTCGGCAATGTTGCAGTGCGATTCCCGCCCCTCACGAATACAGTCGACCAGGTGGTTCATCTCGGCGTCGAACGGATGATGGTGTACGTCGCCCGAGTCGGGCAGGATCGTCGCCATCTCGGTCCAGCCGGTCTGCCCGGGCATGAGCTTCTTCGACCAGAGGCGGTTGTCGCGCAAGGTGCCCTCGGTGCCCACCAGGTCGATATTGAACGAGTAGGGCATCTCGCAGTCGAACAGGGCAGAGGTCTTGCCGACGGCCCCGCTCTGGAACTTCAACACGGCCACCACGTTGGCGTCGTACTCGAAAAGTCGCTTCTTGTTGTTCGAGTAGGCGGTTACCTCCGCGACCTCCTCGCCGGCGAACCACCGCAGGGCGTCGGCGGCGTGGCAGCCGCCCAGGAGCATGGTGCTGCCGCCGGTCTCTATTCGGTGGGCCCACTCCCAGCCGCCGTACCAGGTGGGGCTGATGCCGTGCCAGTAATCGACCTCCAGGTAGAACAGCTCGCCGACGGCCCCGGCGGCCAGCAGCGACTTGAGATTCTCGAACAGCGGATTCCAGCGGAGCACGAAGCTCACCACGCTGCGGACACCGGCTCGGGCGACCGCCTCGCGCAGGGCCCGGTTTTCGTCCATCGACAGGACCATGGGCTTCTCGATCAACAGGTGTTTGCCGGCCTCGGCGGCGGCGATGCCCTGCTCGGCGTGCACCTGGTTCGGCCCGCTTAGGTTGACGATATCCACCCGTTGGTCGCGGAGCACCTGCTGGTAGTCGTCGCCGACGGTGCAGTCGAGTCCCAGCGTGTCGGCCAGCCGTCGGGCACTCTGCTGGCGTCGGCTGGTGACGGAGACGATGCGGCAGTGCGGGTTCTTGATCCAACTAGCGGCGTGTGCATAGGCCACCTGTCCGGCGCCGTGAATGGCTACGCCCAGTATTCCGTCTTGCATATTCGACCTCCCATGGATTTCGATGTTCGGCCGGCGGGTCGTCTGCGGCGTTGCGGCCCGGCGTGGCCGCCGGGGCTAAACGGTGAGGTGCGGCCGTTGTCACTCCTTGTCATGAAACACTGATCGGAGATGCTGCTCGGCAAACACGCCGGAGGGCACGATGCGGATATCGTGGTAGGGATCGTGCTGAAGCAGGTGACGGTCGTTGGTGACGATCCATTCGGCCCGGGCGGCCAAGGCGGCCGCCAGGAACTTGTCGTCGCCGGCGTCCTCGAGAACGACCCGCGGCTGCTGGTCGGGTTCGACCAGTTCCATGGCTTCCAGCAGCTCGGCCAGGCGCCCTTCGTAGTCCGGCCGGCGGACGGCGCGGGCGAGGATGAACTCATATTCGCTTTTTACGGCGGGGCTGGCCACCGCGACCAGGTCACCTGACAGGCAGGCCTCGACAATCCGCCGGCTGGCCGAGTTTTCGGCGTAGGCGGCGGCCACCAGGACGTTGGTGTCCAGCACGATGCGGTGCATGGGTAGTTTGCCTGCTAAGCCGCGAGCGGCGCGTGTCCCGGAATTATGACCAGAACGTCCGGTCTTGACAACCTGCCACCCTCCGGCGGGAGTTTCCATCGGGAGGTAGCTGTGCTATAAGCGTGGGGTCGGTCGCCTCGGCGACCGTTGCCCTGCGGCTTTACATTTGAGTGAAGCCACGACGAACACGGCCGTCTTGTGGAGGATTCGGCATGGCAAAACGAGGCCTCTTGGGGCGGGTCGGACCGGCGTTTATCGTGGGGGCCTGCATCATCGGGCCCGGCAGCGTGACGTTGATGTCCAAGACCGGTGCGGCCTACGGCTACGCGCTGATCTGGCTCTCGCTGCTTTCGGGAGTCCTGATGGCCGGGTTCCTGGCGGTCTTCATGCGGTTTGGGATCTACTGCGACGAGACCTTTCTGGGCCTAGCCGCAAAGAAGCTCGGCCGCCCCTTTGCCGTCCTCTGCGGCATCTCGCTGTTCTCGGTCGACGCCACGTTCCAGTTTGGAAACGCCCTGGGCGTGAAGGCCGGAATGCAGGCCCTGTTTGAAGGTTGGCCACCCCATACCGGGATAATGTCCCTCGACTTGTTCCTCCAGGCCCTGAAAGACTCCTACGGCTTCTTGTTCCCTTACGCGTGGCCGGTGGGCTTCACGGTTGCCGCCATCGCGTTCTTGTTCGCCTTCAAGCGGATCTACGGCATTCTCGAAAAGATGATGACCTTCTTTCTGGTTTTTATGGTCGTCGCTTTTCTGGTAAACCTGCTGTGGGCAAAACCCAACCTCATCGAGGTGCTGCGAGGAGCGTGTGTGCCGGCGCTGCCGGCAGGCGTCGATTGGGTGATCATCGGGGGACTGGTGGGAACCACGTTCGTGATCGTGGCCGCCTTCTTGCAGCCCTACCTGGTCAAGGCCAAGGGATGGACCGAGAAGGATCTGGCCAGCGGCGTGACCGACACCGTGCTGGCCTCGATCATGCTCACGCTGGTGGGGGCCATGATCATGATCACCGCCGCGGCCGTGATCCATCCGCTCGGTCTGGACCCCAAGGACGTCAACTTCGCCTTGATGATCAGCCAACTGGAAAAGGGTTTCGGAGGCTACGCGAAGTTGATCTTCAGTATCGGTTTCTTCGCCGCCGCCTTCTCCAGCTTCATCACCAATTCGGTGATCGGCGGCGTGCTCCTGAACGACGGCCTCGGACTGGGCGGCCGGCTCGAGTCTAAGCCCACCAAAATCTGCGCTACCCTTGTGCTACTGATCGGGATGTCCACCGCGCTGTTTATTATCTTCAAGGAACAAACCCAGGGCATAAGTCTGACGGTGAGAGCCATCGCCGTGGGACAAGCCACCACCATGCTGGCCGTCCCCTTGGGAGCCGTCGCCATGGTGGTCGTGCTCTTCGACAAACGGGCCAACCGGGGACGTCCCCGTTCGCCTTGGCTGAAGGCGTTTGTGCTCTTCGGGGCAGCAGTCCTGCTGGGAATCGCCGCCGTGATGTGCGTGAAGATCAAGCCGGAGGTGATCAACATCCTCGGGCTGGGCTGAAAGCGGAGAGTTGAGAGTTGAGAGCTGACCCATGCCCTCCCAGACAGTCCTGCTCGAAGCCCGGAATCTCGCACGCCGCCACCCCGACGGCCGGCGATGGCTCCTGCAAAACGTCTCGCTCGAGGTTCAAGCTGCAAAGCGGCTCTCGATAGCAGGGCCCTCGGGCTCGGGAAAGACGCTGCTGCTGCGGGCGCTGGCCGTGTTGGATCCGTTGGACAGTGGTGACGTCCTCTGGAAAGGCCGGCCGGTGCGTCGCGATCGTATCCCCGCGTTCCGCAAGGCAGTGATCTACCTGCACCAGCGGCCGGCCCTGTGGGAAGAGACGGTCGAGGCGGCCCTGCGACGCCCGTACTGGCTTGCGGTCCATCGCCGGCGGACATTCGACGGGGCCCGGATCGTCAAGCTGCTTGGGCAACTGGGCCGCAACGAGTCGTTCCTGGGCAAACGTGCCGCCAACCTCTCCGGCGGCGAGATGCAGATCGTCTCCCTGCTTCGCGCGCTACAGCTCGACCCGACGGTCCTGCTGCTGGACGAGCCCACCGCCGCGCTCGATCGGCAGACCGCCGCGGCGGTCGAGGGACTGCTGCGAGATTGGGTCGGCGAGGCGTCCGGCGGGCGGGCCCTGGTCTGGGTCACCCACGACGCGGACCAGGCCCGGCGGGTGGCCGAAAGGACACTGCCAATGGGAAACGGAGCGATCCCGGATGCAAGCAGTACCTCTTGACTTCTGGCAACTGGCAATCGCCGCGTCGCTGATCGTGATCTGCGGGGTGATCTCGCTGCTGCTGCGGCTGGGGCTGGAGTGGCGGTTGGGCATCGCCGCGGCCCGTACCGTCGTCCAATTGCTGCTGATCGGCTGGGTGCTCCAGTGGATCTTCGACGCCGACCGGTGGTACATCGTGCTGGTCTGGATGCTGGTGATGACCCTGATCGCCGGCGGCGCCGCGGTGCAGCGGACCGGCCGCCGCTACCGGGGGATCTGGCTGGACAGCGTGATCTCCATGTGGGCCAGCTCCTGGGTGATCCTGGCCGTGGCCTTATTCGCCATCGTCCAGGTGCCCAACCAAGAGGACCTCTCCTGGTACCAGCCGCAATACGCCATCCCGCTGTTGGGCATGATCCTGGGCAACACGCTCAACGGGATCTCGCTGGGGCTGGACCGGCTGGGCGAGGAGCTGGCCGCCAGGCGCGACCAGGTCGAAACGCTGCTGGCCCTGGGCGCCACCCGTTGGGAGGCCGCCCGGGCGCCAATCCAACGGGCCGTCCGCACGGGCATGATCCCCATCATCAACTCGATGATGGTCGTGGGGCTGGTCAGCCTGCCGGGGATGATGACCGGCCAACTGCTCCAGGGTGCCGACCCCATGCGGGCGGTGAAGTACCAGATCGTGATCATGTTCCTGATCGCCGCCGGCACGTCGCTGGGCACGGTCGGGGTGGTGCTGTTGGGCTACCGCCGGCTGTTCACCCCCGACCACCAGTTCCTCCCCGGCCGGCTGGTGAAGCGGGGCTAACCGGCCTGGATTTTCCGCCAGCGGTCTGGTAGGCTGCAAAAAGGAGGACCAAGCGATGATCGAGTCCATCCAGTTCAAGAACTTTAAGTGCCTGCGCGACACAACCTTGCCGCTCAGCCCATGCACCGTTCTGGTCGGCCCCAACGGCAGCGGGAAAACCACCGTCTTGCAGGCGCTAGAGGCCATCAGCGGCAGGCGCAAGATCCATCGCGACGAGATCATCACGGCGCGCCTGCGGGATGATCCGAAGGCCGAGCCCGAGGTTCGTCTGGATTTCGGTCCACCTTTGGGCAGACTGCACTTCAACAGGAGGTGGAGGCGCGACGGCAGGATGTTCGGGAATGTGACACAGGACACCGGCGCGTCCGGGAGGGGGAGCCTAAGCGACCCGACGCGCCGACGAGTGGAGAGCTGGGTGGCTCGCATCCGCGTCTACTCGCTCTATGCCGATGCCATCGCCGCGCCGGTTGAACTCACGCAGGACATGGAGTTGGCGCGGGACGGAGTGGGACTGGCAGGTGTTCTAACACGCCTGCAGGATCGGGAACGGGAGCGGTTCGAGGCGTTGAACGACGAACTGGCACGTTGGCTGCCTGAGTTCGATCAGATCCTGTTTGATGTGGATGCTGGGAAGAAACGTGTGTTTCTGCTCCGCACGCGGGAAGGGCGCCACGCAATCCCGGCCGCCCACCTGTCGCAAGGCACCCTGCTTGCATTAACGATACTGACGCTGGCCTATCTTCCCGATGCGCCGTCGCTGATCGCCTTGGAGGAGCCGGATCGAGGCATCCATCCGCGGCTGCTTCGCCGAGTGCAAGATGCACTGTATCGACTGAGCCATCCTGATAGCTGTGGCGAAAAGCGCAAGCCGGTGCAGGTGATCGCGACGACCCACTCGCCGTACTTCCTTGACCTGTTCAAAGACCATCCGGAAGAGATCGTCATCGCCAACAAGGTCGGGCTGGATGTGCAGTTCCAGCGACTGTCCGACCAACCGCATATTCAAGAGTTGCTCGAAGACAGCCACCTCGGCGACATCTGGTACACGGGGATTCTGGGAGGAGTGCCTGCCAACTCATGAAGGTCGCGATTTACGGCGAATCTCCAGCCGACGAGGCGGCACTGCGGATCCTCGTTGACGCGCTGATGGGAACTCCCACGGTACCGATCGGTTTCGGGTGGTTGAAGTCCCGGGGATGGCCTTCGATCCTGCAAAACTTGCCGAAGGTCCTTCAGTATCTCCATTATCAGACAGATGCTCAAGGGCTGGTGGTTGTCGTCGATTCGAACGGGTCACCGTTGCCCAATCAGCCCTTTGACAAGGTTGCCGTTAGCGACGACCAGTCTCGGATAGGCCGACTGCAACGCGAACTTCGGCTGGTGACCGCCCGACTTGCATCCGTTCCACAACGGTCTGAACTGAAGGTAGCGCTCGGCTTGGCGGTCCCAACAATCGAAGCGTGGTATCGTTGCGGACTCGATCCACACGTCAACGAAGCGACTTGGATACGTGCGTTGCAGTCCAACGAATACCCGTACGATGCAAGGCGACTGAAACGGGACGTCTACGGAACGGACAGGCCGTCACTGGAGTTGGCAAGAGAAGTGGCAGCTCAACAGGCGCAGCGATTGTTTGACGAGAAAAGATTGGGGTTACTCGAACAGTTGTTTCCAATCGGCTTCGGATCTCTGACGAACGAACTCCGAAGCTGGTAACTCGTTTACCGGCCGGTGGAACCGCCTCCTCCAGTCCTGCGAAGAAGACAGGCCCGGCTGCAAGTTGCTTACCACCCGCCCGACTTGCGGATCTCGCTCGAGGAAACGTCCTCGCGAAATTTCTCGGCCGGGACCTCGCGGCAGATCGCCCGGAGGGCCTCGGGCAGGTCGAGATCGGAGAAGCGGGCGAAACCGGTCCCCACGTCGCGGCCGAAGACCAGGAAACGGCTCCCCCGATCGGCAATCCGCTCGATGGCGGCAAGACAGGCCGCCGGGTCGTCGGCGTAGTAGCGGGTGTCGGCGATCCGCCGCAGGGTGTCCACGCCCACCAGGAACGTGGCCCCGGGGAACAACTTGGACTTCTCCTCGAAGGTGGCCGCCCGGGTCAGACAAACGCACTCCGCTTCGGCGAACTGGCCCAGCCGGCGCTCGATCTCCTCGTAGTCCAGCGGCGGCTTGTCCACGTTGACGATCGAGAGTTCCATGACCACGGGCGTGTCCAACATCTGCCGGGCGATCTGGACCATGCGGTTATGCCCGACGTGCAGGGGGTTGAACGCGCCGGGGAGGATGGCCCGGGCCGGCATCCCGCCCGCGCAAACCGTCTCGACCCTACCCAGCAGCAGATCCTGCCACGGCTGGGGTGCAACCGTCTGTGAGTGCTCGACCCGCTCGCCTTCGAGCAGATCGAGCTGGAGCCGCTGTTCGATTCCGCAGGCTGCGGCCAGGGTGTTGATCAGCAGTCGGCAGACGAGCTGTTCTTCTTCGGTGCGGCTGCGGCGGTCCTTTTGGAGCCGGAGCGACCAGGCGGCGGTGAGCGAGGCGGTTTGCAGTGCCAGATGGGCACGATGGGGGCCCAGTTTGGGACGATCGGTGGCCAGGCTGGCCGTACAGGCCACGCCGGCCGCCGAAGATTTCCCTTCCTCGTACTTCCATGCCCGGCGAAACGCGGCCATGGCCATCGCCCGGGCGGTTCGGGCCGAACAGAACGCCTCGGGCCGCCCGCCGAGCCAGGCGATCAGGGCCTCTTCGCAGTAGGGCACCACCGCCTCCAGGAGCGTCCGCGACGCGCCGGGCACCTCCAGCAGCTCGGCGATCGCCCGGCTCCCGCCGCCGGAGACCACCAACACGACCCTCCCCGGCGCGGCGTGGATTCGCTCCACGAACTCTCCGGCAGAGAGGGGCTCGGTGTCCGGGGGTTGCTGCTCGGCCTTTTCGGCTTGCTTTTCGGCTTCGTCGGGCCGGCTGCGGGTACCTGCGCCGTCTTGATCCCCACCTGGCTGGCCGAGGGCGACTCCCTTGTTGAATGTCGCCTCGGCGACGGCCTCGCGAAGAGAAGGGTCCTCCGCATCGCCGAAACGGGAGATCACCTCGTCGTAGGCGGCAATCTCGTCCTCGCCGCGGCCCAGCTCGCCCAGCGCGATGCCCCGGTTGACCATCGCCCAGGCCACTTGTTCTCGAAGGCTAAGGTCCTCCGCATCGCCGAACCGCGAGATCACCTCATCGTAGGCGGTGACCTCGTCTTGGTATCGGCCCAACTCGCCGAAGGAAACCCCTTTATTGATCATCGCCTTGGCCACCTGCTCTCGAAGGGCAAGGTCCTCCGCGTCGCCGAAGCGGGAGACCACCTGGTCACAAGCGGTGATGGAGTCTTCGTGGCGGCCCAATTCGCCCAGGGTGGCTCCCCGGTTGACCATCACCTTCGCCAGTTGCCGCCGAAGGGGGAGATCCTCCACGTCGCCGAACCGAGATACTGCCCTCTCGCATGAGGCAAGCGCCTCCTGATGGCGGCCCAGACTGCCCAGACACACCCCTTGCATGTGCAGGGCCAAGGCAAAATCGGGATCAACGGCCAGTGCGGCCTCGAACGACGCCAGGGCAGCCGGATAGTCGCTGCGGACATAGGCAATTCTGCCGTCGAGAAAGCAGTGCAACTGCTCGGCGCCGGTGGAGGCGGCCTCTGCGCGAAGTCGCTCCAATTCTGGGACGACCTCCACCTGGTCTCGGAAGGCCGTGCAGAGATCCAAGTATTTGCGGAGCAGTTCCTGTTTTGGGTCCATCGTGAACCCCTTTCGTCCGCGGCCGTTTGCGGAGGAAGCCCCCCACCCGGGGCGATGCCCTCGGCTGTCAGATTCGGGCCCTTCAGGCCCGCAGATGCCGCAACTCCTCCCGGACCGACACCGGCCAGCCTCTTCAGACCACGCCTTTGGGCTCCCCTTCCGGTGCCCAGTGTTCTTTTAGCGTTGCTCGGGAATCTTGGCAAGCTGAGTAACGTGGAAACGGGCGGATTGCACTGATCGGGAGTGGAGGAGACGCTCAGCCGGTCCAGTTGGGTCTCGCGCCTATCGCGTGGATGCATGGATTGGGACAGATAGTCATACTGATGGGTTGCCAGTACACTCGAACGTGTCATTAGCTAACCCTGCCGGGCCGCCCCAGGGATTTCCAAAAAAATCTCAAGATCCATTTGCCGGCAGCGAACTACCCTTCGGGCCCACAGCCGGTGGCGGGGTCCCGGGAAGACTATCGTGAACCGAAACACTTTCTCTCTCACAACTCGTTTTAGCAGGAGGACGCGGTCATGATCAAGAAAGTGATCATTATTGCAGGTGTCGTGGTTTTGCTGGGCGTGTTACTGCTCGGGCCCGGTGTGATCAGCTACGTCCGGACTTCGGCCGGATACGTCAAGGAATCGGTCCGCGACGCCGTGCCCATGGAGTTCGAGATCAAGCGGGCACGGGGCGAGATCGAGAACCTGCTGCCTGAAGTACGCAAGAACACGTACTTGATTGCCAAGCAGGAGGTCGAGGTCCAGAGGCTTCAGGAGCAGATCTCCGAGGCCCAAGCCGGTCTGGAGAAGGACAAGAGCGAGATCATGCGGCTGAATGCCGACCTGAGGACCGGCCAGAGCGAATACACCTACGGCAATTGCAGCTATTCGTCCGAGCACGTCAAGACCGATCTGGCCCGCCGCTTCAAGCGGTACAAGACCGGCGAGGGCACGTTGGTAAGCCTGCGGCAGATCCTGGCTGCCCGCCAACGGAGTCTGGCCGCTGCCCGCGAGAAGCTCGAAGGGATGCTGGCCGCCAAGCGGCAGTTGAAGGTCGAGGTGGAGAACCTGGAGGCCCGGCTTCAGATGGTCGCCGCCGCCAAGGCCGGCAGCCAGTACCAGTTCGACGACAGCCGGCTGGGGCGAGTCAAGGAGTTGATCAGCAATCTGCGGACACGGCTGGACGTGGCCGAGCGGATGGTCAACGCCGAGACCCACTTCCAGGACGAGATCCCCCTGGACGAAACGGCTCCGGAGAACATCGTCGATCAGGTCACCGAGTACTTCTCGGAGGGCGCGCCGGTGGAGGAGGTGGTCGCGGCGAACTAGGTGCCGACGGCAGGAGGCGGCTCCGAAGGCGGCCGAAGTCAGCGTGATTGCAGGGTAGGAGGCGTTTCCGATGACGACAAGGTCCCCTTCCAGACCGGTAACGGAACAACTTCCCCTTTTTGCCGGAGAGTCTGGAAGGCCCGGAGATACCTTGGCCCGCGATCCCTAGAGGTTCGGTCGCCCTCCGAGCCGCTTCCCCCGGAGACCCCTGGGCCCTAACCCGTGACCCGTGTACCATGTTCAGGCTGGCTAGCAGATTTCGGGGAATGACTGTGATGGACCCCCCCAGTGCACATCAGTCCGAAAGGTTCATGTTGTGGGTGGACGCGGTGGGTGGGTTCTGGGTCTGTCTGGCCGACGAGGTCACCCTCGGCCAACCGGTCCGAAGCGGGACGGTTGATATTCCCATCCTGGCCGACATCTCCAGCCGACACGCCCGGATCCGACGCGACGGCGAAGGATACCTAATCGAGGCGATTCGGGAGGTACGGGTTGACGGCCGGCAGGTAAGCAAGATGGCCCCATTGGCCCACGGCAGCAGGATCCTGCTGGGCGAGCGCGTGCGGCTGGTCTTTCGCCGCCCCCACGCACTCAGCGCCACGGCGCGGCTCGATTTCGACACCCATCACCGCACTCATCCCTCGGCCGACGCCGTGCTGCTGATGGCCGACTCCTGCATCCTGGGGCCTGATCCCCGCAGCCACATCATCTGTCCCGATTGGCCCCAGGAAGTGATCCTCTATCGGCACGACGAGGAGCTCTGCTGTCGCACGGCCGGCTATTGGGAGATTGACGGGGTCCGCTGCAAGGGCCGGGGCCGAGTCACACGGAACTCACGCGTCGAGGGCGAGGGATTTTCGCTAAAACTGGAGGAAATAAGGTAGTAGGCAGTATACAGTAGGCAGTAAGGGAGTGATTTTCGCCCTTCACGCCCATGGGCTGCGGCCCGTGGGGCCTGCCCTGGAAATCCGGCCCGGCCTGCGAGGGGGCGGCAGTAAAGCTGCCAACCCTGAGCCTGGCGGTGGCCGTTGGGCAGACTGGGCACTAACTAGGTGTCCGTGATACAATTAGGGGGAGCGGACCGATGCACGAACAGGTAGCTGCCATGAACGCGAACGGGCGTGATACGACGAATTCATCCGCTGCCGAGGCCGGCGACTCGGGCCCCCAAGATCGGGCCGAGCGCCCCACCGCCAAGTTCACCTACCCCGGGGGATCCCGGCCGTTGGAGGGGTATACGATCAAGCGAGGCGTCGGCCACGGCGGATTCGGCGAGATCTATTATGCCCTGAGCGACGCCGGCAAAGAGGTCGCCCTGAAACTCATCCGGCGAAACCTGGACATCGAACTCCGCGGCATCCGCCAGTGCCTCAATCTCAAACACCCCAACCTGCTCTCCCTGTACGACATCCGCCAGGATGACGAGGGCGACACCTGGGTGGTGATGGAATATGTGTCGGGCGGGTGCCTGTCAGACGCCATGGCCTCCTACCCCGACGGGATGCCCACCGAACAGGCGCTGACCTGGTTCCGCGGCACCGCCGCCGGCGTGGCCCACCTGCACGATCGGGGCATCGTGCACCGCGATCTGAAGCCCGGCAACATCTTCTGCGAAGAAGGGCTGGTCAAGGTGGGCGACTACGGGCTGTCGAAATTCATCTCCTGTAGCCGGCGGAGCGGACAGACCGAAAGCGTGGGAACCGTCCACTACATGGCCCCCGAGGTAGCCAACGGCCGCTACGGCAAGGAGATCGACGTCTACGCCATGGGGATCCTCCTCTACGAAATGCTCACCGGCCGGGTGCCGTTTGAAGGGGAAAGCGTGGGCGAGGTGTTGATGAAACATCTGACGGCCAGGCCCGACGTGTCGATGCTGCGGGAACCGTATCTGAGCGTGGTCGCCCGGGCGCTGGAGAAGGACCCGGCCAAGCGGTTCAGTTCGATGACGGATATGCTGGCCGCGTTGCCCCCGTTGGGCGAGGCCGCCCTGGGCAGCGATCGGCTGCCTTCGGGGACCTACGGTGCGGCCGCCGCTGGTGCCCGTCGGCTTCCGGAGACGCAGACCATCCCCAGGGCCGAACTGGTCGACGAGGAGCCGATCCTCAAGGCAGTCCGCGAAGGCTGTTCGAAGCTCCAGACCGCGTGGACCCAAGCCAATCTGACCGCCCCGGTAAAAGTGATCATCCTGCTGGCCCTGGCGGCCGTCCTGGTCCTTAATTCATGGTTGGTGCCGTTGGCGGTGGGGCTGTTGATCCTTTACGGCGTGTACCTGGTGATCCGGATGCTGGTGATCTCCGGCAAGTCACGTGATCGGCGGGGCCCCGGTCCGGGTCCGTCCCGGCGTCCGGTGCCGCAGTCGCCCCCCCCGCGCCCGGCCCCACCTCGCCACGGCCCGGTCCACGCGCGAACCCGCTCGGCACATCGCCCCAGACCCCGTCACCGTGAAGAAGCTGCTATGGCCCTGGTGGTCAAGCCGCCGCGGGAACGGCTGACCGACCTGGTCGGCTCGCTGATCGCCGGTGCCCTGGTGGCGGTGGCCATGTGCGTGGTGATGGTGCTGCTGAACAGTTGGCTGGTCACCGAGACGATTGGGTCCGCGGCCGACCTGGGGTACGCGCGGTACGCGCGGTACGGGTGGCTGGTGTTGGTGAGCATTGCCGGGACCTGGGCGGTGCTGGTCCCCTCGAAGTTCTGGGAGGGCACCCGCGGGGAGGCCACGCTGAGGCGGTTCGTGATGATGGTCATCGGTTTGGGGATGGGGGCGTTGGCCTTCGGCGCGGCCGCGATGCTCGATGTCAATCTGAGCGTCGGCCCCGACTACGGCATCGAACCCATGGCCTCCCAAGGCCAATGGTCCTCCGCCTGGTGCGACGAGCTGGGCCGTCCGCAGGAGTTGGCCTTCCTGGCCTGTTTCGGCACGCTGTTCTTGCTGATGCGTTGGTGGCGCCAGGCCGACCCGCTCCGCGCTTCGCGGCTGAGTCTGTGGTCGATGATCGTGAGCGTGGCGGTAGCCGGGTTTGTGGCCTGGCTGTGCAGCTTCCAACAGTTGTCTTGGGTAGTGATGGCCGCCGGGGCGATGTCCGCCTCGGTCCAATTGGCCAGCCCTTGGGTGCACCCCCGCGAGCGGGCCCGGCGCAAGAGAGTGTAGGAGGAGACATCGATGGGGTTTTCCGTTTCCGTTCTTGGTCTGCTGGCGCTGGCGGTCGTTGGCGTGCTGGTCCTTGGGGGGCTTGGCCTCTCGATCGTGTTGCTGCTGAACGAGAAGACCCGGGTGATCGGGATCGTGCTGTTGGTAATCATCTTGCTGGGGGTGCCGATCGTGGGTGGCGGCCTGGCGGTGTTCGTATGGGTCTTGACGCCGGTCAGCCCTGGTGCCGCCCCGATCCCGCCCCAGCCGGTGGTCGAATTTGAGGAGCGGGTTGAACCTGAGCCGCTCCCTAAGGAGCCGGCGGAAGCAAACCCGGCGGACGAGCCGAAGGGGGACGAGAACGGCGACCAGCCCGGCCAAACGGAACCGATCCCTGCCGCCGACCAGCCGCAGCCCGACCCCCCCGATGAGCAGGCTGTCGCGCCCATTGCCGAGCCGGACGCGAACTCGGAGGCCCGTCGGCTCTTCCCGCGCACTACCCACCGGCGACTGAATACGTAGGAGGACAGACCAATGGAAGCCCAAGTCAGTTTCACCGGTCTTCTGGTGCTGGCCGTGATCGGCACGTTGGTCGTCGGCGGGATCGTGGCGGTGATGGCCCTGCTGGCCAACCCCAAGACCCGGGCGGCCGGGGCGGCGCTGCTGGTGATCGGGTTCATCGTGGTGCTCATCGGCGCCACGATCATCTTCCCCATGGCGGTCGGCCACCGTCGGGCCGTGAGCGTAGCACAGCGCGCCGAGGCCGTGCGCCTGGCCGAGGAGCATCAGCGCCGGGCCTTCGAGATGGATAGGCACGAGGCAGAGACCGACAGCCCCGGCACGATACCGCTGGAAGCCCCGGCCGACGAGGCCCCGCCAACGACCATTGACGCGCCGCCGCCCGCTGACAACGAGACCAACGCGGAGACCGATCCGGAGGCCGATCCGGAGGCCGCAAACGGGGCGGAACAACCCGCCGAGGAACCGTCGGCGGGCGCAGGCGCGCCGCCGGCAGAGGAAGAACCGGGGGCGGTTGAGAAACGGCCCCCGTGGGTCGACAAGCCGCCCCAGACCGCCGGCGACGTCTACCAGGTCGCAATCAAGACCGATCCGCGACCCAACCGAGCGGAGTGCGAGAGCGAATTGCCCGGCGCGGCCAACCTGGCCATCAGCGCCTATGCAGAAACCGAGCTCAAGCGGAGTCCTCAGGTCGCCCGGCAGGTGCAACTGCCCCAGACATACGTCCGCAATCAGATCGTCCAGCAAGAGTGGCCGGAGCCGGTCCAGACCTCCTGGGGCAAGTGGGTCCAACTTCACGCCTTGCTCCAGTTCGACCAGGAAGCCAAGCAGCAGATTCAGAACGATTGCGACCGGGTCCAGCTGCGGCTTCAGGAGCAGTGGCAGCAGGCCAGCGTGCTGAGGCGGCTCTGTTACAGCGGCACCGGCCTGGCCACCGTGTTGCTGCTGTTGTCCGTGCTGTTTGCGGGTCTGAAGATTGACCAGGCGACCGACGGGTCGTACCGGGGCCGCCTGTCTTTGGCGGCCGTGGGGTTGGTCCTGATGGTGGCCGCCCTGGCAATGTTCGCGGTGTTGTCCGTGCAGCGACAGCCCATCGCAACGCATCCTGAAGCCTTGACTGCGATGCCCGTTGACCCGGCAGATTACGCGCTGACCCAGGCAGACAGTCCGGTGGGCGCCGCAAAGAGGGTTGCTCTGGTGGCCGCGGGGCTGCCGATGGCTCTGATCGTGCTGTGCGGGATGGTTCTATTGCTGGCGAGCAAGAGAGCCCGGCCGGTCGGGCTGGCCGTGCTGGCCTTGATGCTGATCGGCGGGCTGGCCGTGGGCTGGTCGGCAATGCGTTTCCACGGGCCTGGCCCGGCTGAGCTTCTGGTAATCGCAGTGCTCGTGCTAGTCCCCTTGGGGGTGCTCTGCACAATCGCCCTATTCGCCCGGAAAACTCCCCGAAACAACGCCGGGACGGAAACGCCGCCCGGGGGAAGAGCCGACGTCGGATCGGGGCAGCCCTAAATGGAGATCAGCCTGGATGGACAATGCGGGAGGATATGCCGTGGGCTGGGGCACACTTGCCCTGATTAACGCCGGAATCGCCCAGGGCAAAAACCGCAGCGGCTTGATTTGGTTTCTGCTTTCCCTGCCCTTGGGACCGATCGCCTCGTTCCTGCTGGTTGCCGTTTTCGACAAGGTGTCCTCACAATCGACAGCGCAATCTGACGTTTAGCGGCCGGGCTTGCCCCAATACCGTTCAATTACGTGTAATATCAAGCAGGATCAAGTGGCACCGGCGTCTCGCCGGTGAGGCGGAACTCATGGCAACGCTTTCACCTATGTCTCACCGGCGAGACGCCGGTGCCACTGGGTTGACGCCAGGTTCGCCCTTATTGAACCGTATTGGGGCTTGCCCGGCCTTGAGGTAAACGCCCCCTCCGTACCGAAGTGCTAGGCCATAGACGTCCTTGATGTCCGTCCCCAGCCAGTCCGACAGCCTCTTGATCCGCCGGATCCGCCAGGGTCAGCCGGAAGCGTGGAACGAGTTGATTGCCCAGTTCGAGGGGCGGCTGTTGGCCTACGTGGAGAGCCGCACGCGCAACCGGGCAACCGCCGAGGACGTGGTGCAGGAGACGTTCGTGGGCTTCCTGACCAGCTTGCCCAACTACGATCGGCGACGCCCGCTGGAAGGCTACCTGTTCTCCATCGCCGCCCACAAGCTGACCGACCACCTCCGCCGTGAAGGCCGCCGCCCCACGCTCCCGCTGATGCCCGGCGGCGCCAGCGGCAACAGTTGGGAACCGGCCGGCAAGGCTCGCCGGGCCAGCAGCATCGCCCGCAGCAGTGAGCGGCGGGCCCTGGAAGAATCGGCCCTGGAGGCCGCCATCGGCCAGCAAATCGAGCGCTGGCACCGCCGCGGCCAATGGGAAAAACTCAAGTGCGCCGAACTGCTCTTCGTCCGCGGCCATACCAACAAGGACGTCGCCGCAAAACTGAAAATCTCCGAACAAACCGTC
This sequence comes from uncultured Planctomycetaceae bacterium, assembly GCA_964618095.1. Taxonomy (GTDB): domain Bacteria; phylum Planctomycetota; class Planctomycetia; order Pirellulales; family Thermoguttaceae; genus CAZUAM01. Next base: position 16,345 of record CAZUAM010000015.1, read on the forward strand.
GCCAACCACAAATACGAGTTCCTCTCCAAACTCCGCGACGCCGTCCGCAAGCAAGGTCTCCCGGAGGACGTCTTCCCCGAATTGTATCAACAGGAATGAAGAACCCGTCAGTCGTCAGCAGTCAGTTTCCAGCCCTTGGGGACTGCCACGGACAACCGATCACCGAGGACTTCCATGCCCAAAGCAATCCGCCAATCCGACCTGGAAGCCTACCTCGACGAGGCCCTCCCGTCGGCTGAGATGGCCCGGATCGAACTCGCCCTGCGCAAAGACCCTACGCTCACCAGCCAGATGGCGGCCATCCACTCACGGCGCAACGCGGGCATGCATTCGCTGGGCGAGATCTGGCGCCGCAGCCGGCTGAGCTGCGTTTCGCGCGAGCAGTTGGGCAGTTTCCTGCTGGGCGCCCTGCCCGAGGACGCGGCCGACTACGTCACCTTCCATCTGGAAATGGTCGGCTGCCGCTTGTGCCACGCCAACCTGGCCGACCTGAAAAGACAACAGGCCGAAAACCAGGAGGTCGTCCAGACCAGGCGGCGGAAGTACTTCCAGTCCAGCGTGGGCCACCTCCGCCGCCGATAGAGCGGGGGAGGTCACTGAACTCGGCGACCACGCGTTGTGGTTCGTGCAGGCGCCGCCAGATGCGCCTCCCACGGGGCGCCCCGTTGCGGGCAGCACGGGCTCACTATTTGACCGTCACGCTGCCTGCCACTCGCGGCGCCCAGACGTCCAGCCCACGATCTCCTTCCGGCCCGATGTATTTCTCGATATCCGTGGGGACCCGCCAGCCGACGACCACAAAGAAGTTTCCTTCCTGGCGCAAGTAGAACTCGCTGGTCGTGGCCATGTCTGTGAATTCGCCGTTCTGCTCCTTGTCGCGGTAGTAGAACTTCTGTTGCTTGCCGGCACCCTGGAGTCTCTTCCATTTTCTGGTCCCGCCGTCGGGCGCCTTACAGTCCACCTCCTCCCACCTCACGACTTCATCGGGAAACGCGGTCTGAAACTGCTGCCGCAACTGCCGCTGGGGATCCTTCTCGGTGGCCGCCAAATAACAGTAGAAAGGTATCTTGCCGCCTTCGCTGTCGGTGATCGACCCTTCGTAGGTAAACTTGAGGTCGGGCACTTCGATCGACGGCGGTTTCAGGCGGCCGGCATCGGCGTCTTCGGGCAAGGGCGCGGAATCGAAGAATTGGGGCAGTCGGACCATCACCTGCGTACCGGGGAGTTGTGCGGGCGGATGCATCCCGGTGAAGGCCGACTCCTGGCCGAGCCGCTTGACGGTCTCCTCCAATCGCTTCTCGTACCGCCTGGTTCCACACCCCAGACAAGTACCCAGCAGGAGGGCCACTGCCGCCACCAGACACCGGTTCGCGATACGCTTGCTCATTACATTACTCGATGGTAATACCGACCGAAGGGAAGAAACCCCACGAGCTGGCTCCCGTCTCTGACAAGGCGCAAACTGCCTATCCAAAAACCTCCTCCCCTCGCCCCGCTTGCGGGGAGAGGGGCTGGGGATGAGGAGTCTTCGGATAGGCTCAAAGCCGTAGAGCACTGATTGTCGCACCGGGGAACTTCTCCTGTCAAGCGGCCCGGGCCGCCACGTTGCCGCCGACGAACTTGCGTTTCGGCTATTCTTCCTCGCCAAGGTCGGCCAGGCAGGGTGCCCAACTGCCGAAGCCGTTGGCAGACCACCGAAAACGCCGTCAATCGAAGATCAGATACCCAAACCCCTCCGGCACCACGGCGGCAGCCGCCGGGGTGGTCCAGGATTGGAAGCCCACGCCGGGGACCGTGCGCTGGATGCCCAACGCCCAGACGTCGCGCGGGCCGGGATAGCGGCCGGTGAGCTGGTCCAGGGGGATGGCTGCCTCGGCGGTCCAGGTGCCCTGGGCCGAGTGGGCGGCGACGAACCAGGTAGGGTTCCAGGTCCTCTCGCCCCAGCAGCCCTCGGCCGGCCAGCCGCGATGGTCGATCGCAAGCCGATAGTACGTGGCAAAATCGCGATCCAGATCCAAGAACACGTCCACCCGGTCGTGCGAAGAAAGATCCGGATCGCGCGGCCGGGGGCCTTCGGTGGCGAGGTACTTCGCGCCGGGTGCCTGCCGGCAGTTGATCGCCAGGTAGAGGAACTCGTCGTCGTAGGCCAGCATCACGGCGCCGGGCCAGCGGGCGTCGTCGCGCTGGGTGCTGTTGAGCTCGGCCGGCTTGGCCCGCTGCCAGACCCCGTCGTCCAACCGCCCATCCAAGCGCGGCTTGGACTGTGCCCGGACGCAGTGCAGCATGGGCTTCGGCGGCAGGCCCTTCGGCTCGCCGAGCCACTCTTCGCCCCGGGCGCAGGCCCACCACGGGTCGCGCTGGGTGCCGCGGGCGCGGGTCAGGTAGTAGCGTTGTGCCTGTTGGGGGAACCCCTGGCGGCGATGGGCCACGGCCAAGGGAAACCGCAGCGCCGGCTGGGCAAACAACTCCGGCCGTGTCCGCTCGATCCGGCGCCCCAGCTCCGCCGCCCGGCCGGGGCGGTCCTGCTGCTCGGCCAGGTCGGTCGACAACGCTGAGGCCTGGCGGACCACCAGCCGTTGTCCGCCCTGCTGCCGCCAGGAGGCCTCGGCGCTGGCGTAGTATTGCACCAGCCAGAGCAGTGCCGGCCGGACCAGCGGATGGTCCGGGTAGCGGTCGGCAAACAGCTCGAACGTCTCGGCGGCCATCGGCCAGCGGCCGGCCCGATAGTACTGCTGGGCGAGTTGATAGAGGATCTGGCCCGCGCTGCCGGCGTCGAGGCCCCGGGTCAGCTCGCCGGTTTCGGCCAGCAGTTGGGTGCCGCCTTGGGATTGTTTTTCCGATTGCTCGAGGATGGCCTGCATGTTGCGGCGTCGCTGGGCCGTGCGGCGCAGCAGATCGAGGCTGCCGGGGAGCGGCTCGATCAGCTCGCGTCGTGCCTCCCCGCCCGGGTAAAGCACGATCCCGCTGAAGAAATCGCGCCGGCCTTGATCCTGCGGGAGGTTGCGGACCAGCAGACGGAAACCGAGCGTCTGGGGGGCGATGCGGAAGCGGTCCTCGAGCAGGCCCCGCGGCATGGCCGCCACGTCGGCCAACGAACGTCCCAGTCGGGCCGCCCACTGAGCGGTGACCAGCTCCGTCGAGCCCCGCAACGGCGGCGGCAACCAGGCGTAGACCTTTTTGACCTCCCACGGCTCCAGGGCGGCGTGGGTGATCTGCCGGGCGAAGCAGGTCGGGTCCCCCGCTTTCTCCACCGCGGCGAGCACCACCTGGTTGACCAGATGACCCAGCGGATCGTCGCCCCGCGGGCTGGCGTCGTGGGTCACGATCACCTCGGGCCTCCAGAGGCGGATCTGCCGGACGCAGTGGGCTTCCAATTCCGCCAGTCCCCGGGCGTCGTTGGCCCGATCCCAACCGGCGATGATCTGCTCGGCGGTAAGCTGCAAACCGGCCTGCCGCAAGGGGAACCGCCAGGCGGTGCGTGCGCCGCTGGCACCCACGGCCACCAGGGCCTCGCGCACGCGATCGGCCGGATGGACCTCGTGGCGCTGTTTGAGTTCCACGTCGCGCCGGCTGAGCAGCTCGACCACGCCCAGGTATCCTTCGTTGCCGGAGAGCCGGGCGAACAGCTCCAGGGGCACGTCCCGGCCGCCGCTGAACACCCCCAGCAAGGCGGCCCGGGTCCCGCCGGCGCGTTGACGCCGCCAGGTTCGTCCCCCGTCGCTGGTGGCCAGGATCGTCCCCAACGCGCCGACCGCCCAGCCGTGCTCGTCGTCGACGAAGCACAGCCCGTGGATGGGCACTCGCGCCGCGGTGGGAAAGCCGGTCCAGGTTCGACCGCCGTCGGGGGAGTGCAACACGCGGGTGCCGGGCGAGCCGGCAATCCAGCATTTCTCTCCGCGGACCGCCAGGGCAGCAAAGTCGAACTGGCGGTCCATCTCCTGGGGCAGCGGGCCGGCAGCGGTCTGCCAGCTTGCCCCCAGGTCGTCGGTCTTCATCACCAGCCCCCCGTCGCCGACCAGCCAGCCGTGGACCGGGGCGACCAGCTTCAGCCGCCTGAGATTTCGCAGGCCGAGGTCGCCGATCCGCGCCGGCCGGACCCCGCCGCGTCTGGCCGCGAACAAGGTTCCCCCCCGCCCGGCCAGCGCACCGGTGTTCGGGTCGAGGAAATCGGCGGCCAGCCAGGAGGAGGCTTCGCCGCCGGAAAGCGGCCTCCAGTTCCCCCCGCCGTCCTCGGTGACAAACGCGCCCGTGGGAAACATGGCCGACCGGCAGCCGACCGCCCAACCCTGCTTCGGGCCGAAGAAGCGGAGTTGTTTCAGCGCCGGCAGCGGGAGCTGGGGATTGTGGTGCCAGGTTCGTCCACCGTCGCGGGTTGCCAGCAGCACGCCGCTGCCGGTGTGGGTGTAGGGATGGGAAAAACCGCCGGCGGCCCAGCCGGTCTGCCGATCGATGAAACAGACCGACTCCAGCCGGCACGTCACCCCGGAACGTTGCAGGTGCCAGTGCCGACCGCCGTCGTCGGTATGCCAAATGGCCCCGCGATCGCCGACGGCCCAGCCGTGCTGCGGATCGACGAACCAGACGTCTGCCAACTCTGCATCGCTTCGCATGGGCTGGGAGGCCATCGGATCGCTGGTGGCTACGAAATCGGGGACCTCCTCCGGCTTCTGGGGTGCAAGCGGCGAGGCTTGCAGCGTCAATAGCAGTGCCAATAGCGCGGGACCGGCCACGAGTCTTACCTCCCACTAGATGGTGGGGTGTCCGTTCAAAGCCCGCCGATTGTAATGAAACCGGCCTCCGGACCCAAGGGCGAAAACGCCCCAGAGAGGCCGTGCAGTCCTAATTCCCAACGCGGAACTCGGCCGGAGCCAAACGGCGGGCAAGGCCGCCCGCTAAACGACGTGATCACACGACCGAAGGTCGCCCTCCAACGCGGACCAACGCGGACCGGAAATCGACCTTCCAGCTATCGCCCAAAAGGGCTAAACTCCGCCGGGCATCAGAACTTGCGTGTCTCTTGTGGTGGGGGAAGACGGATGAGAAACTCAGCAGAAAAGGTCTCGCGGCCCCGCTTGTCGGTGGCCATGATCGTCCGCGATGAGCAGGAGGTGCTGGCCGCCTCGATCGAAAGCGTCCGGCCGATCGCCGACGAGATCGTCGTCCTGGATACCGGTTCCACGGACCAGACCGTGGCCATCGCCGAGCAGCTCGGCGCCGCGGTCGGCCGGGCGGCCTTCGGCGACGACTTCTCCGCCGCCCGCAACCGCTGCCTTGAGCAGGCCACCGGCGACTGGATCCTGTGGCTGGATGCCGGAGAACGGCTGGAGGGGGATTCGGCCGCGGAACTTCGGCAGTTCGTTGACCGCCCGGCCGACCCCGCCAAGGCCTACATGCTCTGGATCGAGATGCCCCCGGGCGAGCAGACCCCTTGCCGCGAGCAGGTCGTCCAGTTGCGGCTGATACCGAATCGCCCGGACCTGCGGTTCGAGGGTCGTGTCCGCGAGACGCTGCGAGGGTCGATCGAGAGGGCCGGTCGGAAGATCGACGCCGCAGCGGGACGGATCCGGCGCCACCAGCGACACCACGATCCGGCACGCAAGTCGTCCCGCGCCAGGCGGAACCTCAAGCTGGCCGAGTTGGAGACGGCCGAAACCGGTGGCACGCCGGCCCCCCGCCTGCAACTGGCCGTCGGCGAGGCCCACAGCAACCTGGGCGAAATCGACAAAGCCCGCCAGGCGTTTCTGGCCGCCATCGAGGCCGCCGAGCACGGCTCGACCGAGCAGCTCGAGGCCTACTACGGGCTGCTGACCACCTACGACGGTGACCGGTCGCCGGGCGAGGTCCAACTGAGCACCTGCCTGGAAGCCCTGGAGATCTTCCCTCTCGATGCCCAGTTGCTGCTGGCGATGGGCAACTATCTCCAGGGCCGAAAGCGTGCGGACCTGGCCACCCGGTCGTTCGAGGCCGCGGTGAAGCACGGCCAGGTCGATCTGGAGGTCTGGCACCTGGTCGAGCTGGCCGAGGTGGCCGCCGATTATCTGAATCTCTCCCTGCAAATCCAGGGCGAGGACGGCCAGGCCCGACGGGTGCTGGAAGAAGCCCTCCAGCGCAGTCCAGGCTCGATCCGGCTGCGGCGCCGTCTGATGGAGCTGCACGTGAAGCACGGCCGCAGCGACGAGGCGCTGAATCTGGCCGATCAACTCCCCGTCGAGCCGGAAGGACGCCAGCCGCTTGGCGACGCCATCCGGGGCGCCTGCAAGGCCGCCGAAAAGGATTGGACGGCCGCCTTGGGGTATCTCCAGAGCGCCTACGTGGCCGGCTGCCGCGACCCGCTCTGTCTCCGCTGGCTGTCGGTCACTTTGCTCTCGAACGGCCAGGTCGAGGCCGCCCGGCCGGTGCTGGCCGAGTGGCACCAGGTCGAGCCGGCCAACGCCGAAGTCCGGGCCTACCTGGCGGCGCTAGAGCAGCAGTCTGGGCCCCCCCGACAGGAGCCGCAGCCCCATGAGCCAGAACCACCGGCTGACACTTCCGGCCGCCAACTCCGCATCGACCAGGGCGAACCCGTGTCGAAGGCCGCACGGTCCCAGTTGCCCGCCGTCAGCCAGACACCGTCTGGCGATGCGACGGCCCCGCCCGAGGCGTAGCTGGCTGCTTCGGCGTCCCGGCCCGGATGCGGGGGTCAGCGGCCACGCTCATGTTGGGGCGACGGTGTCGTTGTTTTCCTTATCGTCAAGGCGGCCGCCTCGCATGTTCTCAATGATTCCGCATGGTCGGGCTCGACGTCCTGGCACATGATTTGAATCGCCTTTTGACCATCGACAGCGAGGTACACGAATCCATGCATTTGACGTCCGGATAATCCTTTACGCGCTACCGACGTTGCGACGCCGCGCCACCGTGCGCGGACAAAGGTTAGGCCGTTGACCCTCCCGCGCTCCGGCGCTGTCTTCGTCCACTTCTGCCTGCGCTGCTGTATCGGGGCCATAACCTCCTTGAGTAGAACCTCCAGTGGGCGTTTCGAGTGCTTCTCGGATAGAGTCGTGATGATAACCATGAAGTGCGCGTAGGTTTCATCATCGCGAAATGGTCCTGTCCATAGAGTTGTCCCGCCTGGCACAAGATCGCTTTTGATCAACCGGAAACCATCGGGGGGACGGATTTCGAATCCCGGCAACTCAAATGGCGAGGCGAGTCGCTCGAGGTCGCCGCGGTCGGGATGCCAATCGGAAGGGCCCACGGCGCTAGGATCGCGTAGGGTCTGGGGTGTTGCGGGGCCTGGCCTTCGGGCCGCTGTGGCGGCCTTTCGGGCGGCGATGATCGTCCCGGCGTCCACTTTCCAACCACCCTCACCTCTGACCATAATGAACGGGACCGGGTTCTCGGCACAGGTGATTTGCTGCCTGTTCTCATTGACGTGCCTTTCATCGAGAATCAGGGCCCTCCCGCCCGGCAACGTCACCGTGTCGCCAACTTGCAGCCTTCGAAAGACGATGGACTGGAAATACTCTTTCGCACTCGGCGCGGCTGCCAGAGATGGCCAATTGCCTTGCCAAAGGATTTCCGCCTCGGGGTTGGGCAGCATCAACTGTGTGCCCGTCTCTTGATCGCGTTCGGCTATGGCGATGAGGAAACCGCGCAAAACGGCTTCGGGGCTGTCCCGAGGCGTCTTCGCGTTGAGCCGGTGGTCCTCATTGTCTCGCGACCCTTCAGTAGTGTCCGTAGCTGCTGCCTGACTTGGAAATGACGAGCCTCCATCATATAGATTTGCAATGTGCGTCGTCGGGGTCTTCTTTTCCGCGGCTGCCGGTGGGTCCGGCGCACGAGAGCAGCCAAACACGAGGAGGGAACCGGAAGGAAGTAGCACTGACAGGATAATGCGATTCATGGATCGAGGTCTCCCACACGAGAGCCAGTGAATCCGGTACGCCCACGTCTGCTCTAACGAACAGACTGTCGGAAGGAAGGCCAAGGTTGGGTAAACTAGGCACTTCGGACAGCCGTAACCTGTTGACGGAAGCCCACCTTACCCTGCGGACGGCGGGCGTGCAACTCACGCTTTGGACTAGTTTCCTGCCGATGGCACCGCCGGTCAAGCCCATACGGAATAGACGATCGAGCCCTGACCACAACAGCGCCTCCAGTTTACCTATTATTCTCATTTTAGCACTTCTGGGCCGATTCCGGCGTCCTGCGGTGGCCAACCCGCCGGCGGCGGCCGCTGCCATACGAGAGGTTGACAAATCGGTCGAGGTTGACTAACAATTTCACCCGGATCGTATAAGCTGGGGATCCATGGCCGGAGGGTTCCCCCGGTGGTTCGTACTACGGCCTTTTGAGAAGTTGAGGGTTGTGGCATGTTACTGAAAATCGAAGCTGTGCGATTGCCGCCGCGTGAGCCGGACCAGGCTTCGACCTGCCAACCGGACGAAGCGAATCTGCTGCCTGGCACGTGGGTGGCGCAACTCGACGAAGACGACGACTTCGAAGACGAGGAGCTTGACGACGACTTCGAAGACGACGACTTCGACGATGACTTTGACGACGACTTCGAGGACGACTTCGACGACGATGACCTGGAAGACGACGAAGACCTCGACGACGACTTCGACGACGATGACGAAGATCCTAAAGCCGTCTAGGAACAGACGCCAAGACGGTGCCGGCGCGTCGCGTCCTCGTCGGATGCCCGCGCTGTGCGGCTATTTCTGAGAGTCTCCACTTCAGCTTTCCGGAGCCGGGATCCATGCACGAACTAGCCGCGCAAATCGAACAGGCCACCGGCGTCATCCGCCAACACTGGCCGCCAAAGCCGCGGGTGGGGATCATCCTGGGAACGGGGCTGGGCAGCGTGGCCGGGCAGATCGACTCCCAGACCTCGCTGGACTACGAGACCATTCCCCATTTCCCCCGCTCGACCGCCGTCAGCCACGCGGGACAACTGGTTTGCGGCCAGCTTGAGGGCCTGCCGCTGCTGGCCATGGAGGGCCGCTTCCACGCCTACGAAGGCTACACCCACCGGCAGATCACCTTCCCGGTTCGGGTGATGAGGGCCCTGGGCGCCGAGCTGTTGATCGTCTCCAACGCCTCGGGTGGGATGAACCCGCAATACGCCCGGGGCGACATCGTGGTGATCGAAGACCACATTAACCTGATGAACGGCAATCCGCTGATCGGGCCGAACGACGATGGCTTGGGGCCACGGTTTCCCGATATGTGCGCGCCTTACGATCCGCTGCTGATCGAGCGGGCACTCGAGATCGCCCGGCGCGAGGACTTCGCCGCCCACAAAGGCGTCTACGTGGCCGTGACCGGCCCGAATCTGGAGACCCGGGCGGAGTATCGCTTCCTGCGCTACATTGGGGCGGACGTGGTGGGGATGTCGACCGTGCCGGAGGTAATCGTGGCGGTGCACGCGGGGATGCGGGTCCTGGGGCTGTCGATCGTCACCGACATGTGCCTGCCCGACGCCCTGAGGCCGGCCAATATCGACGAGATCCTGGCCACCGCCGCGGAGGCCGAGCCCAAGCTCCGCAAGATCGTGCTGGGCATTCTGGCCGCCGAAGCGACCGGGAAGCGGTAGGGTAGGGCGCAGCCCGACGATTGTCGTCCGGCGGAATAAGTGCCCCGAATAACCGCACGCTGCTAAGCCGCAAGCGTCTTGCCCCAATTGAAAAAACTGCGCCGGCGTGGTCTATTTGTGGTTTGCGCCGTATCGAGTTGACTGAGATTGACTGCCCCTATGTTTGAGCCCGTCGAAAGCTCCGTCTCGTTCCCCAAGCTGGAAGAGAACATCGGCCGTTTCTGGAAGGAGCGGCGAATCTACGAGAAATCGCTGGAGGCCCGCGCCGGGGCCCCGGCGTTCGTCTTCTACGAGGGGCCGCCCACGGCCAACGGGCGTCCTCACCCGGGGCACTGCCTGACCCGGGCGATCAAGGACCTTTTCCCCCGCTACTGGACCATGCGGGGATACCACTGTGAGCGGAAAGGCGGCTGGGATACCCACGGCCTGCCGGTGGAGATCGAGGTCTGCAAGGAGCTGGGCATCCACAGCAAGGAGGAAATCGAGGAGTACGGCATCGAGCCCTTCATCCAGAAGTGCATCGAAAGCGTCTTCCGCTACACCCGGGAGTGGGAACAGCTCACCGAGCGGCTGGGGTTCTGGATCCATCTCGACGAGGCCTACGTCACCTTCCACCAGAGCTACGTCGAAAGCGTCTGGTGGTCGCTCAAAAACCTCTTCGACCGGGGGCTGCTCTACCAGGGGCACAAGATCGTCTGGTGGTGGGCCCAGGG